>JAUWTT010000299.1 GCA_030614585.1 Acidobacteriota bacterium | reverse complement strand
GTAGGACCTTTGTTTGCCGGATTCATCAAAATCCTCCCGGTGTTCCTCTTCGTGCTGCCGGGATTGATGTGCTACGTGCTCGTCTTACAGGGCAGGTTGCCGGACGAACTGAACGATACGGCGAACACTTACGCCTTTATGATTCATCACCTGTTGCCGGTTGGACTGAAGGGCGTTGTCGCTGCGGCCCTGTTAGCGGCGCTGATGGGTACCGTTTCGGGAGCCTTGAATTCAATTGCCACCCTGTTCAGTTACGACATCTATCGGCGCTGGCGCCCGCAGACCAGTGATCACAAGCTCGTCTTGATCGGTCGTGTCGTGACCTTCGGTGCAATGGTTGCAGCCATCATCTGGTCACCTTTTGTGGGGCGCTACGAAAGCATCTATCAGGGAATCATTGCCTTGATCTGTTACATCGCCCCGCCGATCACCGCTGTTTTCGTGCTGGGTGTGTTCTGGCGACGCGCATCCGGTTTCGCAGCGCAACTTACCCTTTACCTGGGCTCGACTCTGGGCTTGATTGTGTTTCTGCTGGACTGGTTCAAAGAGGAGAGTGGCTGGGACATGCCACCGATGATGGCGACATTCTATTTGTTTGTAATCTGCGTCTTGATCCAGGGATTAGCTTCACTCCTGGTCGCACATCAGCATACTCCTGCAAGTGAAAAGCTGGTCTGGTCGAGTCCGTTGGAGGCCCTGCAGTCACCCGGATGGAGAGGGCTGGGCAATTACAAGTTTCTTTCAGCACTGCTATTTGCCGTTATGGTTGTTTTGTACGACATTGTCGCCTGACCCTTGGCCATTGAGGCTCTGTTGCCCAAACGAAATGGAACGCAATACTGAACCCCCGGTCTGGAATCCCGGGGCTCCGTACGCCATGATAATAGATGCCGGGAGCGGAAGATAAGCTTCCAGCTTGTCCTGACGGCCTGGAAGGCCATCTTCTTCCAGGGGCTCCGAATCGAGAAAACGTTGTGTTTTTGCGGCTTTGGTTGAGAATAACCATCATTTCCATACGGGGCCGGGCCCTTTAGTTCGTACGCACCTCCAGAAGGAAAGAGGACGCCATGAGCAAAAACGCGATTGTAATGACCGTAACCCTGGCCTGTTTTTTTTGCCGCTGGATGCGAAAGTGTCCAAGTAAAGCGCTATGGCTCTGTCATCGGCGTAAAGAAGGAAAAACTCGAAGACTATAGAGAACTACATGCCAACCCCTGGCCTGAAGTGAATCGCAAGCTCAAGGAATGCAACATCCGCAACTACTCGATTTACGTGCGACGTATGCCGGATGGGAATTACTACCTCTTCAGTTACTTTGAGTATACGGGCAGTGACTTCAAAGGGGACATGAAGAGGATGGCTGCCGACCCAATGACCCAGAAGTGGTGGAAGGAGACCGATCCTTGTCAGATGCCGCTTCCTGACCGAGACGAAGGAGAGTGGTGGGCATCCATGGAAGAGGTTTACCATCTGAATTAGGATGGGACTTTTCTGGGTCTGCGTAGGGAGGAGACAAAAATGATGACCTCCAGAGAGAGAATGCTGTGTGCTTTAAACAGAGAAAAGCCCGACCGGGTCCCTGTCACGATTCATCAATGGCAGCAGTATCATCTTGACTATCACATGGACGGCGTGGACGCCCTGACCGCCTTTCAGCGGACTGGGCTGGATGCATCTATTCAATACTTCGAGGCTATGGGTCAATTCTGGATCCCGAACGCCGAGCAGTACATTGTTCAAACGCCGAATTGGCGAGAGGAAATAGATGTCATCTGCGCCGATCCCCGCAACAAAGTACTGAACCACACGATTATCACCCCGGATGGTGAACTCACGTACAAGACCGGGGGGGATCTCACAACCACGTGGATCACCGAGTACATGGTCAAGAAACACGACGACCTGGACCTGATCGACCAGTACATGCCTGTAGCTGCTCTGGACAAAGGCAGGGTACGGGAGGCGTATGATCAGGTGGGTGACGCAGGAATCCTGCGGGGTTTCGTGTGGGGTGATCAGGCTGGATGCTGGCAACATGCCTGTTGTTTGATGGACGTCAATCAACTGATCTTAGAGGCCATTGACAACCCGGACTGGGTCCACCATTTCATGGAGATTTTGCTTAAAAAGAAGCTCCGATTCATTGATGAGTCTCTCCTGGGGGCGAAGTTTGACCTGATTGAAACGGGCGGGGGCGCCAGTAGCGACACGTTGATTTCTCCAAAACTGCATCGCGAGTTCTGTCTGCCGTACGACCGAGAGATGCATCGGGCACTCCATGCAGTGGACCATATCAGCACCTACCACACATGTGGTGGCATGAAACACATCCTCGATCTGATCGTTCAGAACGAGACAGACGCCTCCGAGACGCTCACCCCACCGGGTCCTGGTGGGAATATTACGGAACCTGACAAGGTGCGCGAAGTCTTTTCCGGTAAGGTCGCGATGATCGGTGGGATGGACCAGTTCCATGTGTTAACGGAAGGCACCGAGAAGGAGATTCGCGAGGAGGTCCGCAGGCTGTTTCACGGGTTCGGACGCGATGGCGGCTACATTATGTCCGCCTCAGACCATTTCTTTGAAACCCCAGCCGAGAATCTCAGGACCTTTGCCGAGGCAGCCCGGGAATGTGTGTACTAGGTAGCATTTCTTTTCGATGTTCTGTGGGGCAAAACGCACCGGAAGTGTCAAGCTGGAAGCTTAACTTACGGTTGTGCCTGGCGGTCAGGTTCCCCCGGTCTATAGCACTAACGACTTCCCCTCCCGTACCAGGACACCTTTTTGCAGAAACTTCACTGCAAATCCAGGCTGGGTTTCGTCAGGCCCAGAGCTTCGCACCAGGTCTCCGACAAAGACCATCCCGGAATCCAGCTGGATTTCCACTCGTTCGCCCAGCCTCAGTTCCGGCTGGGTCTTTAAGAAAGCCCCACCTTTGCTGATATTTCCAAGCATGCACCCGAGCCTGAACTCCCGGTTACAGCTCTTGATTTTTGCTTCGAGTTCAACCTCAAAGCGCTCGTTCGCTCTCCTTTCAGTCATAGCTGAAATTCCGCGACATTGATCAGAGCGCCCCAGCGAAGAGCTGCAGGGCTAATGCTGTGCTATCACGACCTACAAGACGACCATCGACGTTAGAAATCGACAGAATCAAACAAAGCTGTACTGCCTTTGGTTACAGAGACACTGCAACGCCTTATGCTGGTCAGCACTAGTAAGTACTTTGGGCGCCAAGGTTCCCTTTCGCGCATAACCTCCTTTCGACACAGGATAGGTTAATTCTAAACGCTCTTCGGGAAAGCAGGATATTTTTTTCCGTCGGAAAATCTACTCCACGAGGTGGCGAACAAAACACTCCTGCAGAGACGCAATAGCGCGAGGTCGTCTGACCAATCACGCTCTCTCCCTCCGTTGCCTCCGATGCTCATTTCCGGAACGGCCAGAGGCAATCCGTTTCTGTTAAAAATTGACTCCTCGAGTCTACCGGCATAGGATCGCTTTTCGTCGGACTGGTTGTTTTTTCTCCCAGGAGGAAACTATGTCTTTTATTTCTCGACGCGCTTTTCTCGAGATCACGTCCGGGGCACTCGGAGCATCTGCTTTCGCTGGGCTGACATCTCCCCTTCATGCACTGGCCAACTTCCAATCTGGTGATCAGACCAAGATCTACACTGTCCTTTTTGGAACAGCCCCCTCTCGCGATGACACCAACCTGGTTCCGGAAACTCATGAAGAGATCATCCGGAAACTCGAATCGATTTGTGACGGCGTTAACTTTGTTGTCCGTGACCTGTCCAAAGGAATCCGGCTCGAGACCGTACTGAACGAATCGAAGGCCCTCAAGGATTCCAATTACGACGGCGTTATTGTGTATGGCTGGCCCAGGGATTATGACCTGCTGAGAACAGGACTGCCGACCATAAACATCTCGGTCGTCAACGACTTCATGAACAACCCTTTCCCTCTATACCAGGAAAACAGAGTCATCAGCGCCTTCCTGGACCCTTGGAAGTTCACGGCCGATGCGGAAATCACGGAGCGCATGTTTCGGGACCTGGCCGGCAAAGTAAGAATGATTCAAACGCTGCGGAGGATGAAGAGTGAACGGATCCTCACGGTGACTGACTCTGAGTACGTCAACGTCACCTACGGTGATCTCCTCAAGTACATGCCAACCGATTACAACGCAATCATTTTGGATGCGATCAGCGATGTGTTTGGAACTCGAGTCACCAAGATCGGGAGTAAAGAGGTCGTTGAGGACACCGATATTCAGAATCTGTGGAACAACGAAAGCCGAGAAGCCATTGAGATCAGCCAACGCTGGATACGTAATGCCGAAAAGATGATGAATACCATCGAGTCGGAGGTCATCCGCTCGGCCAAGGTGTACCTCGCAATGAAGTTGCTCATGCAGAAATACGACGCGACGGCAATGGCTTTTCACATTCGTACGCTCACTCCGAATCCAAAGCCGGAAGACTATGTTGTCCCGGCCCTTGCTACTTCCGAGTTCCAACTCGATAACATCGTTGCCAAGTGCCAATCACATCTCAACATCATTCTGTCGGAGATGCTCCTCCAGTACACTTTTCGTCGCCCGAGCATGCTCGGTGATTATTCCGTCGATACATACAACAATACCTCCATAGTCCAGCACTGCGAGGGTCCCTGGAACCCCTGGGGTGATGAACGGAGGGTTCCCTATAATCTTGTCGATCATCGGGAGCGACAGGTCAGAGCCCGATCAACCAAGGGAGTCGGGGCGGCATCATGGATTCTCTACCCGGGAGACGAGTCTGTGACGATCAGGCAAATCGATGTCCAACGCAAGGAGATTCTCCTTCATGTGGGGCCCTCGGTTCCGATGCTCTCCGGAGCCAAGAGGTATCACGACCATCTTTACGAAATGATGTGACGGACCAAGATTGTGGCATCAGTTGATGCCGAGAAACTCCTCGATTACGTTTACCCCGACGTCTACGGTGTTCACAGGTGTGCGACCTTCGGGGACTTCCGAGAACAACTCAAGGACATCGGCACTCTGATTGGGTTCAAGGTGATCGAGGAAGATCGATCCTGAAACAACGTTGCTCACACTGATCAGTCTGTGGCTCGCGAAAATGCAACTACCTATCGACTGAACCTTTGTGCCTCTTTAGCCCGCTTTTCTCACCAGGTTGCGTCGCGAGACGCTGGAGTCCGCCATTGGCGGGTTCAAAGCCGTCCTGACAAGGCGTCGCGACCGAGATCCCCGCAGTCGTACTCGACAGTCCGTCGAGGGGGCCGACCGAGCGCAACGCAGTCAGGCCAAAGCTGGGACGGTTCGTAGAGATTGTGTTACTCCAGCAAAGGCCGCCGAAGGCGCGGATGCATCCGGTGCCGCAGCAGCCAGTTGGTGAGAAATGCGGGTTAGACACTCGACCTTTCAACTCTTCAAACCTCACCTATTGCATCTTGCTCTCTGGATACTGCACCCTGTACAGATGAGAAATGTCAATCGTCGCAATTTCATTAAATCGTCTGCAGGTGCAGCCGCAAGTCTGGCTGCCGGGTCGACGACAACAAAGGCTGCCAGTATCTTCCGACATCAGTCAAACCCCAATGATCGAATTCGGGTAGCGATCATTGGCCTC
>JAUWTT010000030.1 GCA_030614585.1 Acidobacteriota bacterium | reverse complement strand
CGTTCCGTGGGTCGGCCGCGGATTCGCCAAGAAGGTGTCGATCTTGCTGTTCGCATCGCTCAGGTCGGAGTGCCTGAATCGTATGCTCGGGCGTCTAATCGAGTCTGCAGAAGCCGTCAAACCGGCGGCACAGGTCGGTCGAAATCTCGGACTATTCTACCGCCTAAAGTCTCCTTCTCAAGGAGTTTAGGAGTCGGCTGAGAATTTTGACCTTACGGTCAAAGGCGAGCATCGAGGCACCGCAGTCTCCCGGACCAGCCCAGGATTCGCTGGTCGGCTGTCATCAGGCTCGCGGACCGAAGCAATGCGGTGGCCACGATTAATCGGTCGGCAGGATCACCGTGGAAGGCCGAAAGTTGTGCTGCGACGATCCCAACCTCCCCGTTAATCGGGCATTCCTCGATCCCCAACCCGAGCACCTTAATTCTCCAATTGTTCGAAGGAAGTGCCAGTTGGATCCGTTCCTTCTCAAGAAGCATCGAAATCTCCCAGAACAAAATCGCCGATACTGCCAGAGCATCTTCGCCGGCTTCCGCCTCCAGGGCGCTCCTCGAGCTTTCGCCCAGCTGTGCATCCCCTTCCATCAGCCAAACTAACACATGGGTGTCGAGGAGAATCAACGTTCTACCTCCCACGTGTCTCCCACAGGAGCAACGATGTCACCCGAGACGGTGACTGTACCCTTTAGAGCTCCGTACAGCTCTTTCGGCATGCAACAATGTGGAACCAGACGGCTTACCGGCTTTCCGTTTTTCGTGATCACGATGGGCTCGCCCGTCTGAGCCACCTCATCCATCAACTTCAGACACTTTGCCTTGAATTCTGACGCTTTGACTACTTTCATGTCCACCTCTAATATAACTATGGTCATGACCATGGTAACATATTTTTCATTTCAATCTTTTCGCACTCTCACCTTTTTCGACTGATATGGAATTTCTGATGCTGATTCCGTCGAGCACCTATTGCAGAGAGGCTATCAGGAGATTTACTTCCTCTATACCTACAAGCACATGGTCCAGTCTCAAAGAAGTGTCGATGGCTGTTATCGTGCTTTCGACAGTCAAAAGCGGTCCCACCGGGACCTGCATCTGGTCTTGTGTCCTGAACGGAACTTGGATACCTTCTATGCCGCGGCCTCCAGGCAGGTTACCTATGGAGGCAGGAGAGTCGGTATCTTCGTTTGGGATGACGAAATGGCCGTCGCTGTTCTTCGAGCTGTCTCAGATCTAGGCCTAAGTGTTCCTGAACAAGTCGGGATCGTCGGCTTTGATGACATTGACATCTCCAGTTACCTTCCTCAGGCCCTGACGACAGTTTTCTATCGCAAGTTCGAGATGGGGAAACTGGGAGCAGAGAGACTGATTGAACGTCTCAATTCGAAACAGGTTCTACCTTACAAGAACCTTCAGTTGAGTCTGAGATTGGTCGGAAGAGAAACAGCATAAAGTCGATCGTTTACGGAAAGGGACTGTCAATGATGATGAAACAGCCGGCCTGCCTGATTCTGACCGCATTCTTTTGCCTCTCGATACACACGGTTCTGGCCGAATCCAGTGTAGGAAAGCCGGTATACCAGGATTCAAGCCGGCCGACTGCCGGACGTGTGGAAGATCTCCTGAGTCGTATGACCCTTGAAGAGAAGGTCGGGCAAATGAACATGCCTTGTGTCTACGAAGATGGCCTGGGCGACGACCTTGACGCAAAGACGATCAACGTCAAAAAGTTCGCAAAGGGAGGCTTGATCGAGGGACTCGGCCCCAGTGGAGGTTACTTTACTCTGCCCAACACGATCCTACTTGAAGGCGCAGAGCAGCAAGTTCTTTTCTTGAACGATCTCCAGAAGATCGCGACCGAGGAAACTCGGTTGGGAATCCCCCTGCTACAGACTGAAGAAGGGACCCATGGGTTAATGTGTTCCGGGGGTACAATTTACCCGGAAGGGCCTGCCCTGGGTAGCACTTGGAATCTTGATCTGCTGTCGAGAATCTATGCTGCCACTGCACGTGAAGCGCGCTCGATCGGCATCCATCAGATCTTCACACTCGTCATTGAACCGATCCGCGATCCGCGCCTGGGCCGAAACGAAGAAGCTTATAGTGAGGACCCATTTCTTTGTGCTCGCATCGCTGAGGTCATCGTGGAAGCCGTACAGGGGAACGATGTCTCAGCCCCGGACAAAACTGTGGCCGGCTTCTGTCATTTTCCGGGGCAGAGTCAGCCGGTGGGCGGACTCGAGCGCGGTGCTATGGAGATCTCTGAGCGTATGCTGCGAGAGATCTTCCTCCCGTCCTGGGAAGCAGGTATCAAGAAGGGAGGCGCATTGGGTGTGATGGCGACCTACCCGGCGATCGACGGAGTCCCTACCCATGCCTCCGAATGGATACTGACCGACATCCTGCGAGGTGAACTGGGCTTCCGCGGTTTGGTGCTGGGTGAGGGTGGAGGGATTGAGACTCTGGTATATGAGGGCCTGGCTCCAACTCAGAAAGTAGCGGGTCAGTTGGCACTAAAGGCCGGACTGGACGTGGGGATCTCGTACGAGTCCGGGTTCATGTTGGACATGATCGAATCCGTCAAAGAGGGTGCAGTATCGATGGCATTGATCGATAGGGCGGTCCACCGCATTCTGGAGCAGAAGTTTCGATTGGGGCTCTTTGAACATCCCTATGCTGATCTTGGAAAGGCCCTGACCACAGTTCACAACCAGGCGCACCAGGATTTGGCGCTGGAAGCAGCAAGAGAGAGCATCGTCTTGCTGAGGAATGAAGGGGGCCTGCTTCCTCTGAAGAACACGCTGAAGTCAATCGCAGTTATCGGTCCCAACGCCGACAATGACCGCAACCAGCTTGGAGATTATGTCTCTAACTCGGTCCTTCAGGAGGTTACGACCGTACTCGACGGGATCCTGAACGCGGTCTCCTCATCCACGAAGGTCACCTACGTCAAGGGATGTGATGTAACTGAGACCGACTATGACGAAATACAGGAGGCGAGAGAAGCAGCAGCGGCAGCTGATATCGCAATTGTAGTTCTCGGGGAAAACGAGTGGCAGGCTGAGGATGAAGATGGTCAGGCAATCGGTACCAGCGGAGAGGGCTACGATGTTGCAGACCTCGACTTGACCGGACGACAGCAGGAACTGGTAAGAGAAGTCGTCGAGAGCGGCACACCGACCGTTGTCATTTTGATCAACGGCCGTCCTCTGTCCACCCGGTACATTGCCGAACATGTTCCAGCCCTCATCGAAGCCTGGATTCCGGGCGAGAAGGGTGGCCAGGCAATCGCAGAGATTCTCTTCGGCGAAGTGAATCCCAGTGGAAAACTGAGTGTGACGATTCCGAGGCATGTGGGTCAATTGCCTGTCTACTACAACCACAAGAAGTCAAAACGTTATTGGATCACTGAAGGTTGGGGGAGGGCCTACGCCGACATGGATCCGACCCCCCTCTACCCATTTGGTCATGGGCTGAGTTATACAAGTTTTAATTACACAAATCTCCGACTCAGTGCGGCCGAAGTCGGTCGTGGGGGAACCCTTACGATTAGTGCAGAAATCCGTAACTCCGGCAGTCGATACGGTAAAGAAGTGGTTCAACTCTATGTCGAAGATGTCATCGCCACGGTCTCGACACCGGTCAAGCAACTGAGAGGCTTTAAGAAGGTCGGTCTCGATCCGGGTGAGACAAAGGCCGTGACCTTTGAACTTACGCCAAGGCATCTTTTTCTTTACGATCGCCATTTGGAACGAGTGGTCGAACCGGGCCGGTTCAGGATTATGGTTGGAAGTTCATCTGAAGACACTCGTTTGACCAGTGAATTTACCGTCCGTTAGTGGCTGGAATCGGTGCTGGGTGAGGGCCCGGGAGTGAGGTGGGTGAAGCTGTTGTCACTAGCGACAGAAGAACAAGAGGAAAGGTTGAGTGAAGCTCACAACTGTTGAGATCGGAGTTTTCGTACTCTACCTGCTAATCGTCATCACAGTCGGTTCACCAAGGCGCCGTTACCTGAACAGATCGAGACGACGATCTGGCATCCCGAGATGCTGAAACTTCCCGAGGAGGAGACCCGGGATGGATATCCATTATGGAGGCGGGTGGGCTTCTGGTTTTCGATCCTCACCCTCCTATTCACGATTATTTACGCTCTATTCTGGTAAGCAGGAGCAAGGCGTTATGGCCACTGGAGAATAAAATGCCCGGACCCGGCAATGACCTGATTGGAAAAGAAGAGCTGCAAGAAGTCATGGACGTGATGGAATCAGGCCACCTGTTTCGTTACGGCGACCTGGAGGATCCCAGCTATCGACACAAAGTCTATACTCTGGAGAAAGAGCTTGCCCACTATTGTGGAGCGAAATACGCCTTGGCCACAGGCGCCTGATTTATCGCGCCCGTTTTCATGATCGAATAGAATCAGCGTCATGAGGCTACGCCTTGCTGGAATATTCGAATTAATCGAAAAATCATTAATTGTAAATTCAATTGATACATAATGAATGTCATTCTAAGCTGTCTCTTATGATCTCCCGAAAACTGGAGCCCAAACTACGCGAACTCGCCGCTTGCTACCCCGTTGTGGTCATTACTGGCCCACGACAATCCGGGAAAACAACCTTGTGTCAAGCCACATTCCCAGACAAAACCTATGTTTCACTGGAATCTCTGGATACCCGGGATTTTGCCCACAGTGACCCACGCGGGTTTCTGGCCGAATATCACGGGGGTGCTGTCATTGATGAGATCCAGCAGGTTCCTGAACTACTGAATTACCTTCAAGCCGACGTCGATGCAGAACCCGAGCCAGGGCGATTCATATTAACCGGTTCCCAGCACTTTGGCCTGACACAAGCCGTCACCCAGTCTCTTGCCGGACGCTGCGGCGTACTTGCACTGTTACCCCCTGATCTTGAGGAACTTGGCGCCTTCCCCAATGCTCCGGATGATCTGTATTCCACTCTCTGGCAAGGCGCTTATCCCAGAATCTACGACCGTAACATTCCAGCACACCAATGGTTGGCGGACTACGCCCTGACCTACGTCCAACGCGACGTGCGCCAGGTTATCAATGTCGGCGATCTGCTGGCTTTCTCGGGTTTTCTTAAACTCTGCGCAGGACGCACTGCCCAGGAAATCAACCTCTCATCACTCGGTAACGACGCCGGGATATCCCACAACACGGCTCGTGCATGGCTTTCCATTATGGAAACCAGCTACATCATCCATCGCCTGCCCGCCTGGCATAGCAATATCCGCAAACAGGTCGTTAAAGCTCCGAAATTGCACTTCTTCGACAGCGGACTGGTGTGCTACTTGCTGGGTATCCATGAACCCGCGCAATTGAGACACCACCCACTACGTGGGGCAATTTTCGAGAGCTGGGTGGTTTCCGAACTCTACAAGGCCCAGGCCCATCGCGGTGAGCAGCCGAATATGTTCCATTATCGTGAAAGCCGTGGCCCTGAGATCGATCTGCTCATTGATCGGGGTGACTGCCTGCACGCCATCGAGATCAAATCCGGAGCCACTGCATCATCCGATTTTTTTAGACATTTTCAATATCTGCCAGGGAGATTGGAAAACACGGGTTTGCCATCAAGCATTGAAAACCATGTTATCTATGGTGGGGAAGAATCACAGCAGCGATCACAGGCGCAACTTGTCTCATGGCATGACGTGTCCAGCATCCTCCGATGACCATCAAACCGATCGTGAGCCGCTCTGATAGAATCAGGCAGACGCTCAATAGCCGGGGGAATTACAAGTGATTCAGAAACCCGAACGAATAAGTGGAATCGTTCCGAGCATACCAGTCCTGGCCACGGAAGCCGAGGAAATCGACTGGGACAGCTTGACGCGCCCGCGCCTTTCCCGGCGTATCTTCACCTGGAACCAGTTCGTTTTCGTTGTTCTCTTGATACTCCTCCGAGCAACCATCGTCCTCCCGTCGGTTCAGGTCGAGTCAGCCCGGATACAGGTGGCGTTTGACGACCAGCTGCACTGCAGTATTTCCTGGAAGGGGCACCCCGGTGGGGGGATCATCGCGTACAGTCCCGAAGTGCAGATGGGAGTACGAGTGAATGGTGATGACGTTTTTGATTTCCAGCTTGATGAGAGTCGATCCACGGTGGAGGAGGTCAACGATCCGGAATTTGGACGAGCGATGGCTTGCACCGTTATCGGTCGATGGGCCAAGGGTAATGTCCGTTTGGCAAAGACGGTGCGGGTCTTGTTGCCGAGCAGTTTTCCAGACAGCGCTGTCTTTCAGACCAGCTACACAAATGAAGGGGATGGGACCCAGAGAATCGATGCAGTGTACACCCAGCGGCTCCTGCTGGATCGGCAGCTTGCAGAGCCGACCGCACAGTCGTACGATTTTGCCTCCTACCAGGGAGGTTCCTATGCCTGGGGAAAGGACTACAGCTTGGTACGTCTCCGCCCTGGGTTTAATCAGTCCAACTTTCAGGGTGTAGGAGATATCAGCGGTGAAGAAGGAGAGGGAGGGGGGATGCCGTTCATTGACCTCTGGAGTCCGGAAATGGGTGTCGCCCTCGCTCATCTGGAGAAGCAACCGGAGTGGCTGTCGCTCCCCGTTACCGTGCGAAATGATGGAAAGGTGGAGGCTGCAATCCTTGAGAAACCGGATCCTGAGCTGGGCCAGATGCAGCTCTTAAAGCCGGGAGAAAGCTACCGGACGGTTCTAAATGCGGTTATCTTTCATCACCTCGATTTCTTCGATGCTCTCAAGACGTACGGTAATTTGCTTCGCAGTCGAGGCGTTGCCATCCCCAGCTCTTCCCCTCCTTCCGCATACGAGCCTTACTGGAAGAGTTGGGGCTTCGGCCTGGACTTCTCCCGAGATCAGATATTCGATGCACTGCCTACGCTGCGAAAAATTGGCATCTCGATCGCCAACTTAGACGATGGTTGGTTTGATCACTACGGAGACTGGAACGTCAGTCGCGTGCAGGGGAAGTTTCCAGGAGGAGAAAAGGATATCATTGCCTTTGTCGATCGGCTCCATGCAGACGGCTTCAAGACGAACCTGTGGTGGTATCCCCTTGGAGTGAGTGTCGAGAGCGAATTGGCCAAAGAGCGTCCCGATCTGTTGGTTCAGGCGCGAGACGGATCGTACCCGAAAGATTCTCGCGACTTGTATCAGCTCTGTCCGGCCCATGAACCGGCCTTGAAACATGTCGAGGCTCTCTTGCATCGATTCCTCTCACGTTGGGGATTCGATGGTGTCTACCTGGATACAGTTGGTCTGGGCTCAATTCCTCCCTGCTTTAACGAGCGCCACAGGCATTCCTCACCACTGGACTCCTTTAGATCCCTCCCCAGTGTCTTCGAACGCATCTATCGTGTCTCCCACGAGCTCAACCCAGACCCCTGGCTGGAAGTATGTATCTGCGCGATGCCTCATTCCCCATACAATATGCCTTATTACCATATTGCCGGTGCTTCGGACCCGATCAGCCGTGTTCAAGCAAGAAGGCGCATCAAGGCTGAAAAAGCCATCCGGGGAGGCATCTTCTGTGTGGGGGACGCATACCAGGTCCCGCTTGATGAATGGGATGGATATTCTATCCCTGAGGATTTTTCTCTGACTCTGGGAACCGGTGCTCAAATGACGACTTTCTACACCGACCTCGACTCGTCCCAGGAAAGGACTTGGAAGACTGGAGTCGAGCGGTACCGGGAGTTGGGTCTTGCCAGTGGCGAGTACGTAAATCTCTATGACTTGGCCTTCGACAAACCAGAGATTCACGTTGTAAGAAAAGGCGACGACTTGTTCTACGGGATCTTTGCAGATGTGTGGCCTCGGAATAAGCCGATCGAATTGCGTGGCTTGGATCCTGACAGCATGTACCAGGTGCTCGACTATATCCAAGGGGCAGAGCTCGGAGAGATCTCTGGTACGGAGCCCGTGATCCGAAAGGCATTTGAGAAGAGTCTCCTGCTCCGTGTCAGGAAGAAGTGACCTGCTGCTCCATCGAGGGGAGCACCGAATGAAGAACGTCTGGCCAGGCCGCAGGAGGAAGCCGATCGTGGCATTACCAGAGAAGAGACTTTGGAAGAAGTTACTCGATGTTTCAGCTGCGTGAAAAAAATTCAGTTCACGCCAAGGCGCAAAGGACGCCATGCGAAGGGGAAGGGTGCAGGGATCTGGATTCCCCTCCATTTCTGACTTGACACCAGCGACCTAACGGGGAGGACAATCTTTACAAGCCCCAAGACCCATTCATCCCTCATTTCCTGCCACTCAGCATTCGACTGGGGACCACTGGTAACGAAACTCTCGCCTTTTGGCTATCACTGCCACTACCCTTAATAAGAAGGAGAAACTCCCCTCTGGCAGGAAGTCTCAGGATATGAATAGCAGTGGATTAGTGACACGGACATCAAAGCAAGAGATAAGGACAGGGTCAGGTTCTCGAATTCTTGGATACTGGGGTGTCCTGCTGATTCTTTTCGCGTTGCTACTGGGACCGGAAGCGACGTTCACGTTCGGAGCTGTTTGTTTCGGAGGCCTACTTCTCGTCTGGCTTAAAGAATGGAGGAGTGAACGTGGAGAGCTTTTTTACTTGGCCAATGGTGCCATGCTGGTGCTGTGTACCGTCTGGTTTGTGGGAAACCTCGTAGAGAGACTCCTCGCGCCTCAACTGGGTGGGTACTTTGTTTTCTCGCTGGCCTTTTTGTTTCCTCCCCTGATTGCTCATCTCAGCTACCTCGAAGCGGCACGTGAAGTCGGTTCCAACTGGCGCTGGAAGCTCTTCGTCGCTGCTCACTACCCGATTTCGGTTGGGGCGTCTTTGACCATTTGGGTTTTGCTCTCGAAGGGTGCCCTGGAGGGTCTCGGGATGGCCTTTCCCCTCACCCTGATGATTTTGTTGGGGTTACTTTTTGCCAGTGTCGGGACTTTCAGCTACTTCATGCACAAGAAGAACCCTGTTCAGAACAGGGTTCAGGACAAATCGCAGATCCGGATCAACGCTGTACTTTTTATAGGGACAGTGTTGATCTTCTTTTCGCTGGTCATCGCCGTGCTGGGTGGTCTTCAGCGAATCCTGGATGAGTTGGGCTGGATGTCTCGAGTACTGCCACTCGTATTTCTTTTCGCCAATTCCTATTACGAAAACCGTTTTGCTTTTTTCGACGTTTTTGTCAAAAGGGCCACTCTCTTCTATGTGGCCCTTGCCGGGTTGATGGTGTATTTTCGGATATTGCCGGGTGCGATTGATCGGCTGGGAGTTGAGGCTTGGATGCAACCTGCGGCTTATGCGCTGACTCTCGTACCCTTTGTGCTAATCCTGCCCTGGATTTACACGAAGATTGGAAGGGTTTTGGATCGCTTCTGGCTGGGGCGCAGTTTCAATACCGTCGAAGCGGTAAAATTCTTCCTGGAAGGGATTCAAAGCGCCACTACCCCCGATGAACTGTCAAAGTTAGCGGCATCCCGTCTTGAGAAGATCTTTAAGACTCAAGTCATGGTGCGGCTCGGTGCGCCGGACAATGAAGAGCCCGCATTTGAAGTCGTTCAGGCGGTTCCGATTCCTGCGGTAGAGCACAAGAGCGGAACAATTCTTCTTGGAGCCCGCTTCAATCAGGCGCCCTATTTTGCTCAGGATCTGAAACTGATCGAGGCTCTGGCAAATGTCTTCTCCCACATGCTCCAAAACATCCTTCTGCAGGAGAAAAAACAGGAGCAGGAAATACGAGAACAAGGGCTAATTCTTGACGCGAGTCGCTCGGAGCTAAAGGCATTAAGAGCGCAGGTCAACCCACACTTCCTGTTCAACGCTTTGAATGCAATTGCGAGTCTGACCCACCGAAACCCGGCGAAAGCGGAAGAGACAGTTGAACAGCTCGCTGAAGTATTTCGTTACACGTTAAGTAGGTCGGAGAAAGAGTGGGTCCGGGTGAGTGAGGAAATAGGCTTTATTCGTGCGTATCTGGAAGTAGAGAAAGCCCGGTACGGTAAGCGACTTGAAGTGAATATAGGAGTTGAGAAGGCCGTAGAAGAGTTGCTGGTTCCTTCGATGGTGATTCAAATCCTGGTGGAAAACGCTGTCAAGCATGGAATCTCGGCAGTCAAGGGACGCGCCAGGGTAGGAATTGAGGTGAAGCGGCAAGACTCCTTTCTTGAAATTCGGGTAAGCGATAACGGGCCTGGCTTCGTGGATGATGACCCCGGATCGGTTGGAAAAAAGAGGTCCGGCTACGGCCTCAAAAATATCCGTGGACGCTTGAAGGGTTACTATGAAGACAGAGCCTCCTTGAACGTTGAACACCTGGAAGACGTGGGATTGACCGTGGCCACGGTTCGGATTCCCGTCGAACCAGGCTCTCTTCACGACGATCTCACTCTAATCGTGGCGAGGGGTGTTTGAATGGCGGTACTTCGTACCCTGGTTGTCGATGACGAAGAACTGGCCCGTGAGAGACTGAAAGTCCTCCTGGAAGCATTCAGAGACATAGAGGTGATCGGCGAAGCGAGCGATGGAGAAGAAGCAATCGAAAGAATCGTAGATCTCAGGCCGGATCTCGTGTTCCTCGATATTCAGATGCCGGGGTGTAGCGGGATTGAGGTAGCTGCCTCCCTGCCTGCGGGATCACCAGTGATCGTTTTCTGCACTGCGTACGATCAGTATGCGATCGAGGCATTTGAGGTTTCCGCTGTCGATTATCTACTCAAACCTGTCAGCAGAGCGCGTCTGTCGAAGGCGGTCGAACGTGTGCGCGGAACGCGGGAATCTGACAGAGGAATCGAACAAGCCGTTCGCAGTGTCACTCCTGCTCGATTTCTTGGCAAGCGTGGAAACAGGTATCGGGTGATTCCGAGGAAAAGCGTACTTTACTTCTGTTCGGAGGGTGGCCTGACCCAGCTTTGGACACACGAACGGTACTACTGGATGGAGCCGGCCCTGACCGAACTCGAGAACCGGTTGGCAGACGCCGGGTTTTATCGCATCTCACGCCAGGCACTTGTGAATCTCGGAGGTGTTGAAGAGATCATTCCTTTGATAGGAGGACCTGGCCAGGTGAAACTCACCAACGGAAAAGTCCTTGACGTGAGCCGGCGCCGAATGAAGGCATTGCTGGAGGAACTGGGGAAGGAATAGCTTTATGAAGTTTCTCAGATTACTCATCAAGAATCTGCTCAGGAACAAGAGGCGCAGTCTCTTGACAGTCTCGAGCATTGCCGCATCTCTGTTTCTGGTAGCAACTCTTGAGACCGTCTTAACCGAACTCAATAATCCGCCGGAAACTCCCGATTCCGCTCTGCGGCTAATCACCCGACACAAGATCTCACTCTTCAATGCTCTCCCGATAGCCCATCGGGACAAGATAGCCGGCATCGATGGTGTCGAAGGGGTCGTTGGGAGCATGTGGTTTGGTGGTATTTACAAGGAGCCAAGCAATTTCTTTGCGAACTTTGCAGTGAATGCCGACGGGTTTTTTGATGTGTACCCTGACCTGATCATCTCAGAAGAGGAGAAGACGGCTTTTCTAGAGGATAGGACAGGAGCTCTTGTGGGCAAGAGCCTGACCGAGAGATTCGATTGGAAGCTGGGAGACAAAATCTTCCTCGAAAGCAACACTTGGCCGGTCGAAGTGGAGGTAACCATCAGAGGTATTTATGAGGGAGGTTCCGATCTGGGAACCACACTGTATCTGCATTGGGAGTACTACCAGGAAGTAATGGCTGCCGCCATGGGACAGTGGGGCTTTGCGGGGACATTTTCAGTGCGAGCTCAATCGGGTGAAGAGGTTCTTAGAATAGCCCAAGAGATCGATGCCCTCTTCGAGAACAGCAGTTTTCCGACTAAGACAGAAACCGAAAAGGCTTTCCTGCTGAGTTTCGTGGCAATGATGGGTGATATCCAGTTCTTTATCACCAGCATCATCACGGTCGTAATTTTTACCATCATCCTGGTGGCTGCAAATACCATGGCTATGTCGATCCGAGAGCGAGTCAGGGAGATCGGGGTTCTCAAAGCACTTGGGTTCAAGAGCACGCAAGTGCTGGCGATGCTGGTTGGTGAGGCCGTTCTGCTGGCCCTGGCCGGGGCCATGATCGGATCCCTGGGAGCGCGAGTCATCTTCTCTGCGCTTCCCATGGCCCAGCTCACTTCGGGCTTTATACAGCGGTTCTACGTGACCCCCACGACACTTCTCCTTTGTGCAGGGATAGGCTTGCTGGTAGGCCTGCTGTCAGCAGGAGTACCCGCCTGGACCGCTGCCCGTCGGCCCGTAGTCGAAAGCCTGAGGAGGGTGGCATGAAGATTCCGATCAAGTACAACATCCGCTCGATTCTAATTCGCCGGGTTGGTTCTGCGATGACCGCGGTGGGTATAGGACTTACGGTAGCAGTGGTGGTAGTCATGATGGCTATGGTCAACGGACTCGACCGCACCTTTACGGAGACAGGAGATGATCAGAACCTGGTTGTTTTGCGAGAGGGATCGCTCAACGAAGTCAACAGTTACTTTACGCGAGACGCTTTTGAAACGGTTCGATTCCTGCCCGGTGTGATGAGAGATGAGGAAAACGAGCCGCTGGCCGTCGGCGAACTTATCGTCGTCATCACCCATCCGAGAAGAGATGGTAAGGAATCGAATGTCATGGTTCGAGGCACTTCCGAGACAGGATTCCGCCTTCGCCCCGAAATGAAGATGGTCGAAGGGCGCAAGTTCCGGGACGGGCTTAGGGAGATGATCGTCAGTCATGCGTTGGCCAAGCGATTTGAGAACTTCAACGTGGGTGACACGATTAAGATCAATCGTGTGGAATGGAAGATCGTGGGCAGCTTCGAATCGGACGGCGGTGCCTATGAGTCTGAGTTGTGGGGAGGGTATCAGGATGTGGCACAGGTCTGGCAGCGACCGATCTTCTCCTCGATCCTGGTTAGAGCGGAGTCGCTTGAAGACGCGCAGGCGTTCATAAAGAGAATCGAAGATGATGACCGGATTCAGCTCAATGCAGTCAGTCAGAGAGAATATTACGCCGAACAGACGGTGTCCTCGATCGGCCTGAAAGCGCTGGCCGTATTCATTGCTGTTCTGATGGGGATCGGATCCTGTTTTGCCATCATGAACATGATGTATGGAATGGTCATGGGCCGGCAGCAGGAAATTGCCACGCTGCGTGCTCTGGGGTTCCGCCGGCGAAGTATCCTGGCGTCCTTTCTGTTCGAGTCCGCAGTCCTCGCCTTGATCGGCGGCGTGATTGGATGTGCTCTCGGTTCGCTGTTCAATGGTTACTCCGCAGGGACCTCGAACTTTTCCTCCTTCAGTGAGGTGTTGTTCAACTTTCAAGTGACTCCTTTGATTATTGCCTTTGGACTCTCCTTTGCTTTGGTCATGGGTATTCTCGGGGGGATTCTGCCCGCTCGTCGGGCGGCTTGGATCCGTTTGATTGATGTCTTGAAAGAGTAGCCCAGAACGGGCAGGTGAATGTCTAAATGAAGAAACAGGATCTCAGTGGACTGAGAATTGACCGCAGCAAGAAGCAAGCCGGTTCTTCTTCAGGAAAAGGATGGAAAATCGTAAGCTTCATCCTGTTTGTGACGGTAGTCGCTCTTGCTGTCTATACCTACAGGATTGCGCTTTCCGAACCCGAACCTGCACCGACGGTTGCCGAGGCTGCTCCCGCAGCAGACGCCGATCCGGAGACGTTCTCAAGAGACAGGGAAGTGCTTATTGCATCGGGCTACGTGGTTGCGCACCATACACATTCACTCGGCTCCAAGGTCATGGGCCGCGTCGAGTGGATCGGAGTGGAAAAAGGGGACTCTGTAAAGAAGGGACAGTTGCTCGTCAAACTCGAGGACCGCGAATATCGAGCTCAGCTCGAGCAAGCGCAAGCTTCATTGAGGCAAACCGAGATCCGGCTGGTCGAGCTTGAAGCGGGATCTCGTCCCGAGGAGATTGAAAAAGCTGAAGCGGAATTGGAGCGAAGTCAAGCGGATCTAATCAATGCAGAGACTGAAGTAGAACGGTTGAGAAGCCTGCTTGGAACCGGGATCGTTCACAAGCAGGAGGTGGATAACGCCGAGGCACGCTACAGGATGGCCAGGGCTACAGTCATAGCGGCGGAGAAGACGCTCAAGCTGCTGCAACTGGGTCCCCGGGTGGAGCAGATCCAGCAGGCCGGAGCGGAAGTCCAGCGCGCCCGAGCCGCTGTGGATTACGCGCAAACTATGCTGGATGCGACCGAAATTCGGGCCCCGATTACTGGAACCGTCCTGAGACGGATCGCGGAAGTAGGCGAGATGATTACCACGTCCTTTGCTGGGGGAGGAGGGGCAAAGTCAGCCGTCGTTGCTCTGGCGGATTTGAACGACCTTCAAGTCGAACTTGACATCAGTCAAACAGATTTCAACCGAATCTCGACTGAGCAGGACTGCCAGATGTCTCCCGAAGCGTACCCGGATCGCATCTATGTCTGTGAGATCGACGAAATCGCGCCGGAAGCTGACCGGCAAAAAGCCTCCATCCAGGTCAAGGTCAAAGTCTTGGAACCAGATGACTATCTGAGACCTGAAATGAGTGCTCGAGTGACGTTTTTAAAGAAGGAAACCAACCATGAATAAGCCTTTGATCGAGATTAACGAGTTGGGGAAGGTCTTCCACCGGGGCACAGTCGAAATCCGGGCCCTGGATGGAATCGACCTTTCGATTCACGCCGGAGAATTTGTCTGTTTGATGGGACCGTCGGGCTCGGGAAAAAGTACCCTGCTCAACATCATAGCCGGCATAGATTACGCGACCGAAGGCGAGGCCGTGGTACTTGATACGGACCTCTCAAGCCTGAATGAGGATGGGCAGGCTACCTGGCGTAACCAACACGTCGGCTTTGTCTTTCAGCACTTCAACCTGATTCCGGTTTTGACCGCTTTTGAGAACGTGGAATTACCTCTTCTCCTGACCTCACTCAGCCGAAAGGAGAGAAGAGAGCACGTGGAGACTGCCCTCAGAGTGGTTGGGTTGACCGATCGGATGGAACACTACCCCAGACAGTTGTCGGGCGGGCAGGAACAGCGGGTTGCGATCGCTCGAGCAATCGTAACGGATCCAACCTTCATCCTTGCCGATGAGCCGACTGGTGATCTGGATGCTGAATCGGCGCAAGAGGTGCTGGAAGTCCTGAGTACCTTGAACAGCGAATTCGGAAAAACGATCATCATGGTGACGCACGACCCCAGGGCGGCGGAGTTCGCCTCCGTGACTTATCACCTCGACAAAGGGCTGCTGACCAAGACGGTTCTGAACGGATCGCATTCGTAAAGCTACCCGTTTGCCTGATCTACGATATTCATAGGCCTTTTCGTAACACCGGCATCCTTGAGGGTGTCACAAACTCGAGATGACACCTCTCGGAGTCCAACGGACGACATGTGCAGCACGCAAGGCCGCTTCGGAATGAATACAATCGAAGTGCGGGCCAGCAACACACAGCCGCTGTCGCACTCCCCTTCAGAGCGCCTGAATCGGCGTGGGGTGTGGCTCCTTTCCCGGAGCCCCGCCTCAGCGGGGCGACATGTGCAGAGCCCAGGGCGCGAGCCCTGGGTTTGAGGCCCCCTTAGCATTGGAGTCCGG
>JAUWTT010000134.1 GCA_030614585.1 Acidobacteriota bacterium | reverse complement strand
TCAGCCTGCAACGATGTCAAGGAAGCACAAACCGTGACCATGCCCGCGATGGCGCCGGTAATGATTCCGCTCTTTGTTATGGTTCCAGTACTTAAGGAACCAATGAGCAGTTTCGCTACCTGGCTGTCACTTTTCCCACCCTTTACGCCCCTCCTGATGTTATTGCGCATGAGTACCCCTGGCGGAGTACCGTGGTGGCAACCCTGGGTCGGCCTGGCTGGGGTCATCCTAACTGCAGTGCTCGCTGTGTGGGTGGGAGGACGCATCTTCAGAGTCGGGATTCTTTTACAAGGACAGCCTCTTAGACTTTCCAACATCTTTCGATGGGCCGCCCGCGGATGAACTGGGGACTGGGGGCTTGGAGCTGAGATGCCGGGTTCCAGATGCCGGACGAACGACGAACGGCCGGATGGGGCTCAGAGGGCGACATTCGTAAATCGTAAATCGAAAATCCGAAGCTGCCTGTTACCTGCCGTTTCCCCAGCCCCAAAGATCGCGGTCCAGGAACCTCCCCCATTTTTCGTCATAGGGATGTACGGTACCGACTTGCCGCCCTTCACGATAAACGGGGCGTCCCTGATTCGCCCACTCGAAGATAGATCCCTCGAGATTGTATACGTTCCGAAAACCCATTTCCTGACGTGCTTCGACAAGCGAAGCGGACCTGTACCCAACTGAACAGTAGACAACGATTCCCCGATCCTCCTCGACAGACTCCAGAACTTTCAGAGCCTCCCTCTGGGACGAGACAGACTCTGCCCCTCGCAGGTGACTGACACTGAATTCCTCCGGACTTCTGGCATCAAACAGAAGCGGTGGTAGCTTCTCCGCACTACTCAGCCAGTTTTCTAACTCGTCAGTGGTAATCGTTGAGGCGGATGGGAACTCGTCTCGAATCTCACCTTTCAATGAGTCCCAGTCTGAGGAAGGAGTCCCACCATTGCAACCTGCCAGAAGCCCTACGAGAAAGAAGCAAATCGGCCCCATCCCAGACATCCAAACCCACGGCAGGGTCGACAGTGTCGAAGCACAGTCGCGCGGGCTAGGATTCAAGGTAAATCTCACCGCGGAGGTATTCAACAGCTTTAGCGCTTGGAATATCCGGAGCTTCTTCATGATACAGAGCATACAAGTCAGTGAAGAGTGTGGCCTTCCTTGATTCGGATATTGCCTCCGGACGTACGAAGAACCAGTTTAGGGCCACCTCCGTTAAGCTCGCCCTGAACCTCTGTCTTCCCAATGGTTCCCCGGACGCTTATGGGAAGATCGGTCTTTACCTGCCCGCCACTCGTCTTTGCATCGACATTAAAGCGCAGATCAGCAGCCAGTTTGACCGTCACATTCCCCCCGGAGGTGCCAAGATAGCAGTCACCTTCGGGCTGTTCCAGCAGAGCGGCTTCAACTGATCCTCCCGAGGTCTTAGCTTCAATCTCGCCCGCAACATTCTCGATCTTGATGTTTCCTCCCGAAGTCCCGAGCTTAGCCGATCCGGAAGCCGCTTTTATCGAAATCGATCCGCCGGAAGTGTATGCCCTGAGGGTTCCATCAACTTCACCGATCTCGATCCCACCTCCTGATGTCTCGACGTCAACGTTGCCGCTACATTCACTTAACTGAATTCCTCCGCCTGACGTCTTGCCCCAGATGTGGCCCTCAATCTGGCCAAACCTCAGGCCACCTCCCGAAGTCGTCGTTCTCACCTCACCTCTCAAATCGGCCACAGAGATGTGACCTCCGGAAGTCACCAGATCAACATTGAACTCGAAAGGAACCGTCGCATAGACGATAAAACCCTTCCCTCCGAAGTTAAACCAGTTACCCAGAGAACTCTTCCGTTCAATCTCCACCAGCACATCGTTCCCTGTCTGATCAAAGCTGATCTTGAAATCGTCTTGCAGTTCGTCCAGATCCTGCCCTTTCGGGACTATCTCAATTTGAACCTGGCCAGAACTCCCTGAGGTGACCTCGACCGAACCACGCTCTGCACGGACCTTCAACAACCCTCCTGAAGCAACCTCAAATGATTGAGTCAACGACTCAGGGGGCACCGCCCATAAGCTGCTGAAAGAAAAGATGACGGCAATACTGATCACTAACCCCGAGAAAACGCACCTAGTCTGTTCGTCGGATAATTTCATTTACGCCTCCAACAGCTGAGACGAATTACAGGTAACAAAAGTTCAAGCGATTCTGCACAATGAGCGGAACTGATCATGACGGACATGAAACCCTGCAGGATTCCCGCTCGCAAGTTGGGAAAATGGACCAGCACCTGATGCCCGGCACTTGCCTTCCTGGATAACTGTGCCAAAGTAGAGAGTCAGGAACCGAGAAGGAGATTTGGAAGTGAAAAGTACAGCGGTCCCCAACCGAAAGAAGCTTGTAACAACTCTCGTAATCGCGACCCTGTCCTTTGTGATAATCGGCTGTTCAAACCCAGAACCAGAAAGAACGGCTCCAAACGTGATCCTGGTTATGACAGACGATCAAGGTTATGGAGACTTGGGTTACCACGGTAACGAATGGATAGAAACTCCGGAACTTGATCGCTTCGCCACGCAAAGTGTGGAGCTTACTCATTTCTACGTCTCGCCGGTTTGTGCCCCAACTCGGGCCAGCCTGATGACAGGGCGTTACAACTATCGTACGGGTGTTACGGACACATACCTGGGTAGGGCCCTGATGTATTCGGAAGAAATTACTTTGGCCGAACTGCTTCAATCTGCCGGCTATGCCACCGGGATATTCGGCAAATGGCACCTCGGAGACAACTATCCCCTCAGGGCAATGGACCAGGGATTTAAAGAGTCGCTGGTCCACAGAGGCGGCGGCATAGGGCAACCTTCTGATCCCCCGGGCAACAGCTACTTCGACCCGATCCTGCTAAAGAATGGAGTCGATATTCAGACACAGGGGTATTGTACGGATATCTTCTTCGAGGCTGCGATCGACTTCGTTGAAAGTCACCAGAAACAACCTTTCTTCCTCTACGTTGCGACAAACGCACCGCACACTCCGCTTCAGATAAGTCCCGAGTGGTTTACCCCCTACCTTGATAAAGGGTTGGACGAATCCACGGCCAAAGTCTACGGAATGATCGCTAACATCGACTGGAACATGGGGAAACTCCTGACTCGCCTGAAGGAGCTTGAACTCGAGAGAGAGACAATTGTCATCTTCATGACTGACAACGGCCATCAGCAGCCGCGGTTCAGCGCTGGACTCCGCGGCCGAAAGGCTTCGGTCTATGAAGGAGGGATTCGAGTCCCCTTCTTCATTCGTTGGGATGGACAGTTCAGACCCGGTGTGAAAATAGATCGCATTGCCGCTCACATCGATATTGCACCTACTCTATTGGATCTGTGCGGAGTGACGACGCCAAGCGGACTTCGGCTCGACGGGTTAAGCCTGGCTCCCCTCCTGAAGGAACCTGCTTTCGATTGGCCCCATCGCGTGCTCTTTTCCCAATCCCACCGCGGTGACGTTCCGGACATGGGAAGGGCCTGCGCCGTGCGGTCTCAACGATGGAAGCTGATTCAGGCTGAGGGATGGAGTCCTGGTCCTCTCCCAGAAGCCCCCCATTGGGCCCTTTACGACATGGAGGCAGATCCTGGTGAGCAGAAGGATCTCTCCAAAGGACATCCAGAAATGGTCAAGCGTATGCAGGGGGCCTATGAAGACTGGTTCCAAGACGTTTCTTCGACCAGAGGGTATGACCCGCCGCGGATCTATTTGGGAACCAAACATGAGAATCCTGTGACCCTTACACGGCAGGATTGGCGGGGACCTCGAGCCAGTTGGGGCGCCGAGGGACTGGGTTACTGGGAAGTTGACGTAAGGGATAGCGGCACCTACCGTGTCCGACTCAGGTTCCCCCCGGCGAACTCCAACGGAGTCGCGCGCCTGAGAATCGGGACGGTTGATGACCAGGTCTCCTTCGATAAGGGAGAAAACGAAGTGACTTTCGAAGAGATTCGGTTATCTGCAGGACCGGGCCGACTTGAAGCAATCCTCGAAATGACTCATGTCGAACTCGGAGTCCACTACGTGGACGTGGAACGGCTGCGCTGAAGTCTGGTTATCTTTTTTTCAGAGGATCGGAACGGAAACTCCATAATGACTTCTGTCACCAACTCACAGTTCCCAACTCCACCCCAGTTCCAGCCGTTTCCAACGCCAAGTCCCGGTTCAGAAGGACTCTGAAGCATCGAGATCAAGCTTCTTGCTTGTTTCCAAACTGCAACCACTGGCCGTCACAGCAACAAAGCGGCGGCCGGCTTCTGCGTGAGAAATGCTCACGCTCCGTTTTTCGCCAGGTTCCAGGATGACATACTCGTAATGTTCCTTGCCCTCAATACTGAAGTTAATCGTCGTCCTGGTGACGCCACTTCCATTCTCCACGAGAACATGTATCTGTCTTTCACCGCCACGGTTAGCTGAATGTAGAAACCTCAGGTTCTCAACGCTCATCCGTCTATACCCCGCGAAGTGGACCTAACAAGTCCATTTGTTGCCTCTGGCCAACTCATCTCCCTGGTGAAGACGAGCAGCGACATACTCGTGTGACCGCAGACTGCCTCTTACCTTTTCTTGGGAGGCGGTAGCGGCGGCGGGGGGGCCGTCCCAAAGGAGGATGCGGGGCCTGCTTCCTGGACCTCAATGGTTGTAGCCACAGGATCTTCGACCGTTGCAGGCGCCCAACTTCCAATTACGAACAGAGACAAACTCAGGAATACTCCTAACATAGAACCTCCTCTTGTTCAGCATTTCAGAGAGCAGGCTTAAAGGGATAGTTTTTTTGGAAATACCAAAACTAAAGCATTGAATGTTTTGGTATGCCCAAAAAACTGAGGTGCTTCACCGCGTAATGCGTCAAACTTGACGGTGTGACAAACGTAGGTCTACTCTGATTTTTAGGTGTTTTTAGATTATCTATTGTGGGGTGCGGGAATTGGATTGCTGCTGGTGATTCTTATTCGTGGATGGCTTGCGCCGATGCTTAGAAACTACCCTGTCTTTTACTCCTACATCCTTTTTGTGTTGGGAGTGGAGTTTCTTCGGGCCATTCTTATGTCAACGTTTGGTCCGAAGTCCAGTCAGTATTATTACGCGTACTACTGGCCAACCTACATGATGAGCGTTCTTCAGTTCGTCGTCGTCTGGACCGTTCATTCCAAAGTGTTTGGAAGGCCGCACGCCGTCAAGAGACTGACGCAGTTTCTGCTGATAGCAGCGATTCTTCTGTTGCCGTTGCTGTGGAAGGTCATGGAGCTAAGAGGGAGTCACATCTTCTATAGAATCCAAATCATTGCTCTTTTCGTTCAGATGGCGAGTTGCGTTTTTGTCTGTAGAGACCTCTTCATTGAGCGTGAAAAGATCAGAATCGGGCAGAATCTGTTTGGAATTCTGACCGGAACATCTTTAATGGTCGGGTCCCAAACGATAAACTTCGGGGCCTATCTACTCCTGGGTACGTCCGAGCACGCGTTCTGGTTCCTCATTCCATTCATGTATTTCCTGGCTTTGTCGGTATTTGCTTTTTCTTTATGGAACTGCGATCCCCTTCGAACGAGAATGGAAGGCTCGGCCAATACTGAAGTGCGCCTGGAAAGAAAGTGGCCAAGACCGTGAGTGAATTGTTGCCCAGACTCTCCGACATACTGGTATTTGCCTACCTTTGCGCTTTGGTTATCTTGCTTGCGGTTTATCTCATCTACATTCACGCCGCTTCCTTCAGGATTGAGAGTTCAGAACGAGACAGATTGGCTCAAGCTGAATTGAGACTCGCTCATATCAGCAAGCTGGTCGATGCGCCTGACGTGAGAACTATGTTAAGGTCCCCAGAATCAAAAGGATATCTGGTTCGGGAATTTTCTACTTCACTGAAGAAGGACGTGATGGATCTGGTGAAGGCACACAGCTTGTCGCCGATCGGGTTACTCCTGGCGAGTCTCTTCTTCTTCGGCTACATTGTGCTGCGTCTTAAGGGAATGATCTTTTCGAGTGTGAAAGATCTGCGGTTCCTCATCTGGCTCGAACTGTCTGTCTTCCGTGCCTCGGCTTCAGTCTCGAGGCCCCCGGGAGCTTTTGGACCCGGCTCAGCCTAAAAGCATCATTCAAACCGAGACTTGAGAAGGCTCACCCAAACCGACACCGAGCTATTGGAGAGCCTGGCTCCAGATAGTCAGGTAATCCTCTGCCAACTTGCCAACGTAACTAGGACACTGTTTGACCTTGAGAAACAGGACAAAAAGACTGCCCAACCGCTGCTTTTGAAACCAGGCACCCTTCACGCTCCGGTTGCCTGCCTCAAGTTGCAGAATGAGCCTTTCAACCAGAACGTCGTCAAGAGTCTGCTGAAAGAGAACGTTGCATCGATTTTCTCTGACCCTAAACAGCGCAGCCCCCTCCGCCCTGGACAGCGAAACCACTTCGTTAAACCGAAAGGCTTGTGCCCGCAACTGCTGGGCAGGGCTGCTTTCAGCTTCGGAGACCACCGTTTCAACAGGCCAGACGTCCGAAATGTCGGCATCAAGAGCTCCCAGTATGCGAAACAAGTTGTCGAGATTGATCTTATAAAATCCCGACTCCATACAACCGTAGGAGCTAACCGCGAGCCCCGATCGAGAAGCGGCATCAACCAGCTTAAGGCGCTTTTCGAGCCGAATGCGTTTTATCCGCGCGCGTACATGTTCATTGACGAGAAAGACCGATCCCACGACTCTTCTCCTTCGGTACTAAGAAAGTCTACACCAACAGGCTCCCAGAAACCACGATTTTTCGTAGGCTGGGCACAAGAACACCCCCGGCAAAGTCGACAAGACCCGGCAGGATGACGATCTTCTCTGAGTGCCGTGCTCAAAAGCCAAATATGCAGAAGGATGTATATTTATTAGGTTGAGTACGACTGCGGGTGCCTCGGTCGCGCCGCCTTGTCAGGACGGCTTTGAACCCCGGGCCCTGAAACGCGCCGGCTTCGCAGAAAACCCCGGCTCAACCCAGAGGTTGTTAGCTGAGGAGAGGAGCCGGGGTACAGCTAAAAGCTGCACTATAAGCTTCGCAGAGGCTACTGAGGACACTCAAGCTTTTTTGGGTATGCCAAAACTTCTCTGTTGATGCGACAGTGATCCAGCAGCCTGAAAGTCTATGAAGCGGCGCCAATCGGTCTCTGTCTGGTTCCAGCCGGTCTGGTTCTTCAGACGCATTCCCAGCGGGACGTCGCTGGCGTTCATCACTCGGATATGCATCATCACGGTATCAGGATCAAGACCAATAAATGGCCTTGTGTAATCTCGGGAATTCAAGCTGCGAAAGCTGACCCTGATCTTCCCGTCCTCGCAGGCAGGCACTTGCGGCTTGGATGCCGTCAAGGGGGCCCGGGTTGCAAGGGAGGCCGGACTGCAAACGAATCATCGGCCCGAAAGTTGACCAGCGCGACGCTGCCACCTATGGTATGGATTGGCAGCCCGTTGAGAAAGCAGGCCGGGCACCGGCCGGGATGTGCCAAGCGGAAGACGGCACGTGCCCGCCCGACAGACGCCAATCCAAGGAGAAAGACACTATGATAAGAACTCGATCGCAACAGCCGGCGCTTTGCAGCCGGCGTACCTTTCTCGGCGCGGCGGCCTTGGCGGCGTCGTGCACTCTGGCAAGCGGTTGGACCGGCGGCAAGCCGCTGTCAGGTGCCCGTCTGCGGCTGGCTTCCCTGCGCAGCAAGCCGAAGATCACCTTTCGGCCGGATCTGCTGGATGGGAAATCTCCACAAGGGATTGAAGTCATCCAGCTCACCACCGAGACGGACGTGCCCAGCTCCCACATCTACATGGAAGCACAGATCTTCACGATGGACTCGAAACGGTTCGTCTTGCACCATTCGGCCCACGCGCACGGCAGCAGCAAGGACGACCCCAAACACCAGTACTTGTTGTGCGATATCGACAACGGCTGCGGACTGCACCCGCTGACGGAGGAACTGGGAGCCACCGGGCCGTCGGTCACGCCGGACGGCAAGTATCTCTACTACTTCGTCAACCGCACCAAGCCGGGAGGTGGCCGCCTGACGCTCAAACGAGTCAACCTTGACGGAAGCGACCGGCAGACGATCATAGTGGTGGATTCGGCATTGCCGGGGACAAAGTTCCGACCCAGCCGGATCTACCCGCTCTCGACCATATCCTCTGACGGGAAGCGGCTGGCTCTGTCCTGCTTCCTGGGCGACGGAAACACCGAGGGTGCGCCGTTTGGAATGATGATCTTCGACGTCGACAAGGCTTCGGTCAAGCTTGTGATTCAGGGACCGAGTTGGTGCAACATGCATCCACAGTATTGCCGCTCGACCGATGCGGAAGCGGCGCACGACGTTCTCATCCAGGAGAACCACGAGAACACCGTCAGCGCCACAGGCGCGATCAAGCGGCTGGTGGGCGGGAAAGGGGCCGACATCCACGTTATCCGCGATGAGGGGACGGACTTCCGCAATATGCCCTGGGGACGAGACGGGAACGAGTCCTGCCAGGGGCACCAGTGCTGGCGCGGCATGAGCAGTTGGGCCATCACCAGCACCGGCACGCGAAAACCACCCGAAGCCCAACTCATCGAAGCGCTGCCCGCCGTGCACGCGGGCCACGTGGGCATCAACACGCCCGGTGGAGTGCGCAATGACCTGAGCCGAGAATTTCCCGACCCTCACTTCCACCATTTCGCCACCGACATCGAGGGGAAGCGGTTGATATCCGACGCCCAGCCCTTCAGCAAAGGGGGCCGGATCTTCATCGCCGAGCT
>JAUWTT010000473.1 GCA_030614585.1 Acidobacteriota bacterium | reverse complement strand
TAGGTAGGAAATTCCGCGATGTGGTGGCTGAAAAGGCTGGCTGCCTGTGTCCTTACGATTGGGGCTTTTGCGGTATTCGTTCTCGGTGGTTCGAATCGGATTCCGCTACACGTCAGGCCCGATTCTACCTCGCCTGTCAGAACCCTTCTCACGCTGAGTATGCCGTACGAGGTCGAGCGAGTAGAGGGAGCGTGGACAGCAGTGCGTCAAGGGAGTACGGTCGGCTGGGTTCGAACGAAACATCTACCACTTATAAAGCGCCCGAAACCTGTCGTGGACCGGAGTTCACCGATTCTTCCCGGACTGGCCCCGACACTTGAACGATCGGGGCAGTTCTCCAGCGATGATTCCCTCGAAGGTCTCCTGCAATTTGCTGTCGGCAACCGGGAATTACGAAAGAAGATGAACGATCCATTCTTCCGAGACCGGGTGGTTTCAATCTCTTCGGAGTGGGGTCCATTCTATACGGTGCGAACCCGGCATTACTATGTCAAGGGGATTTGCCTGAAACGCATGTTGCGAGACCAACTGAGACTGAGGTTGGCCAAACGGCGAATGTCATACCGCGAGTTGTTTGGTTCATTGTGGTCAGATGAATTTCTGAGAGTTGTGATCGAATCCAATCGAGGGCTTCTAGGTAACGAAAGACTCTTCGGGAAGGGGCGCGAGTACTTCCTCGAACTCAGTTTTCACTTTTAGCTTGCTCAGCTCAGTTGGCAGCCACAGGTTACCGGCTACTGACCCCGTGGGGTCAAGAAACGGTGCTTCGATGAACAAGCGAATCGGCAAGAAAGTGATCCAGCAGATGTTAGATGCTGCCGATGTCAGGATCGACGGTGGCAGGCCCTGGGATATCCAGGTGAAGAACTCTCAATTTTATGACCGGGTTCTGGAAGGTGGTTCGCTCGCCCTGGGAGAAAGCTATATGGAGGGCTGGTGGGAGTGTGAAGCCCCGGATCAGTTTTTCGACAGAATACTGGTTGCCAGGCTGGACGGAAAAGTAAAGTCACCACAGGGCATTTGGGCAAAGGTCTTGGCCAGGATAAGGAATACCCAGTCCAGAGCGAGGGCTTATGAAGTCGGCCGACACCATTACGACACTGGAAATGACCTGTTTAGCCTTATGTTGGACAGGTGGATGAACTACTCCTGTGCGTATTGGAAGAACGCCAATACCCTTGATGAGGCCCAGGAGGCAAAGCTCGACCTAACTTGTAGAAAACTGGGCCTGACACCTGGGATGCGGGTCCTGGATATCGGATGCGGCTGGGGCGGTTTCGCAAAGTACGCAGCAGAAAGATTCCAAGCCCGGGTAACGGGGATAACGGTCTCCCAAGAGCAGGTCGAATCTGCTCGGAACTTCTGTCGGGACCTTCCAGTCAAAATAGAGTATCAGGATTACCGAGACCTGAAAGATGAGTATGACCGCATTGTCTCGATCGGCATGTTTGAACACGTGGGGGTTCGTAATTATCGGACCTTCATGAGTGTTGTCTATCGCTGCCTTGAGACAGGAGGCCTGTTTCTGCTCCAAACCATTGCTAGAAATACTCCCACGACCTCAGTGGATCCGTGGATTGGAAAATACATCTTTCCGAACTCGATGTTGCCTTCGGCCCAGCAAATTACCTCGGCTGCCGAGGGATTGTTAACACTGGAAGACCGGCACAGTTTCGGGATGCATTATGACCGAACCCTGATGGCCTGGCATGAGAACCTGTGCCGGAATTGGGGTAGAGTCAGAGACAGATACGATCAGAGTTTCTTTCGGATGTGGAAGTACTATCTTCTCAGTTGCGCGGGAGCCTTCAGGTCAGGAAGGAATCGGCTCTGGCAAATTGTGTTTTCCAAGCAGGGGTTCAAAGGTGGCTACGATAGCATCCGATAGCGAGGATCTACGCCAAGTTCACCAGCACCTGTCCGGAGCAAAGCGGTTCCGGTTTCATTGAGATCAAAACCTCCCCTTAGAATCGGCCATCAAGCCAAACAGGGCAAACAGGGGACAGGTTCGTTTTCGGCGTCGCCGGAGATCCCTTTCTTTCCGTCCTTTCTTTCCTTTCTTTGATCCGACTCTCGCTGAAGCGCACAGCCAAATGGGGGCACTGTTGACCTTTCATGATCGGAATTGGAGGGCCGCTGGAGAAGAATATCAGCGAGCCGCCGAGCTGAGTCCGAACCTCATTTCCTTCAACCGGGTGCTTTATTAGATTTGGATGGCACGCCGTGAAGACGCCATTGTCATGATAGAACCGCTGAGTGGAAGGGTAGATCCCCTCTCGGCAGGGGAAGACTGGCACGGAGCACTGTGTTTCAAACAGTTGTGAGGGTAAGCGTGTCTCTTGCTATTTGTCGATTGGCAAGACCACTGTTCTTCATTATACGTTATGCTACGAGTATGAAGTCCTTGCTCGGAACCATTGTCGTTCTGCTTGCCTTCGGAATCTCAGTCGCCCAGGATGTGCGTTATTTCCCGCAGTTCGCTGACGGGGCGGTGGGTTTGATTCGCTATCAAACGAGCCTCAACTTCGTCAATACTGGTGCGGATACTGAGATCGATATCGAGTTCTTCGATAATGCAGGTGAACCCGTAGAAGTCAGTTTGGAGACGCTTGGCGGAACTGCCTCCTCCTTCCAGGTTTCCCTGCGACAGGGTCAAGTCTTATCGGGTGTCACTCCGGGTGAAGGGCTGCTCACAACCGGCTATGTTCGATTATCGGCTCCTCAAACCGTCACTGGAACTGTGATCTATACAGGAATCGACATCCAGTCTAATACAGTCCTCTTCGAAGCAGGGGTTCCAGCTGCGTATCTCCGGTGGCAGTTCACGGTGCTTCTGGACTCAGTGGGCGATAGGAACTCGGGGTTAGCGCTGGTTGTTGCTCCGCTCTCGGCAACCGGAAAAGACACATCCATAGTCCACGCCACACTTTTCGACCGGGAAGGGCAACTGGTTGCAAGAGAAGATATCGAGCTTGAAGCCGGACAAAAGGTCGCCAAGTTCATTTACGAACTCTTTGCCGGCCATCCGGAGATAGTCGAGCAAGCAATGGAAATGGAGGGCAGCCTCAGTATCGTGAGCGAAGACCTTCCAGTAGCTGCTGTCACCTTACGGCAGTTGATACCTTCTGAACCCTTCCCGGCATCGGTCACGACTCTGACAACATTTCCTGTGGCCGCCGGGGTCGTTGATTCGGTAAAGGATTCAAAGGAACGGGTGATGGTATTTGCACCTCATCCGGACGACGAAGCGCTGGGGTGTGCGGGAGTACTTCGGAGGGCGCTGAAGAACGGGGATGAAGTTCTGGTCGTGGTTGCAACCTGTGGAGACGCTTATCAGGGCGCCAAGCGTGCCTTTGAAGAGAGTTTTCCTTCCCGTGCCTATGATCGCGACGGCGACGACGATTTCGACATGCTCGATTACGGTATTATGCGCTCTGGTGAAACGCGGGCTGCGATGGCCGCAGTCGGCCTCGAGCCGTCTGATGTGGTCTTCCTTGGCTATCCAGACGCCGGAATCGACAACCTATGGACGAGCACGGAAGTCTATCTGAGTGGCTTCACCGGGGTATCGGAGGTTCCCGAGTCCTACGATTTTGCTTACCACGTAGGCTCTCCCTACCAACGCGACTCGATCCTGGCCGATATCAAGAGCTTAATCCGTGAATTCGGACCAACGGTCATTTACAGTCCCACCGACACTGACCACCACCAGGATCACTGGGCTCTGGCAAAGTTCGTCAACCAGGCATTGATTGAGCTTGCCGCCGTCCGCACCTGGAAAGCCCATTTCGGCTACCTCATTCACTGGGAGAGGAATCAGGATGGGTGGCCTCACCCTACTCCCGTGTGGATTCCCCCTGGTGGCCATGCCCCTCCAGACATGTGGGTCACTCTGAGTGATTTCGATTACTCGCCGGAAGAGAAAATCAGTGTCATCGATTTGTACGAGTCCCAGGTATTTGTTGGGAGATCGTACCTGGAAGGGTTTGCCAAGGACGCTGAGATCTTCTGGCTCGAGAGTTGGTAGCGCCTCCGATT
>JAUWTT010000647.1 GCA_030614585.1 Acidobacteriota bacterium | reverse complement strand
GAGTTGCACCAGCTGCAAGAGTGACCGCCATGGTTTCACCGATTGCACGGGACAAAGCCAGGACAAACGATGCGATGACGCCCGACAAAGCCGCAGGAACAACCACCCGGCTTGTGACCTCATAAGGGGTGGCAGCTAGCGCATAGGCCCCGTTGCGTAACGAATTGGGAACAGCTCGAAGCGAGTCATCACACAGGGATGCGATCATCGGCAGAATCATGATCCCAACGACAATTGAGGCACTGGCTGCGTTAAACACCTGGGTTTGAGGAAAGACCTTAGACAATGTTGGGGTCACAAAAGTCAGTGCAAAGTAGCCGTAGACAATCGTCGGGATGCCTGCCAGCACTTCAAGAACAGGCTTGATGACGCTTCGGACTCGTTCCGATGCATACTCACTGAGATACACTGCGCTGGCCAGTCCAACCGGGATGGCAAACAGTGCCGCTCCGACAACAATCAAGAAAGTGCCGCATACGAGCGGAAGGACACCAAAAGAGCGCGGCTCGAGGAGAGGAGTCCAGCGAGTTCCAAGCAGAAACTCAAATAACCCCACATTCTCAAAAAACAGCCAAGCTTCCTTGACCAGCACCAGAATGATCGCCAGTGTCGTGCCTATTGAAAGAGCGGCACACCCGAACAGAGCACCCTTTATCAGTTCTTCGCGCCATTCACTTCTACGTCGCCGTCGAAGGTTGACTGCACCGACAGGTCTGGCTGAGTCTAGTGTCTCTTCCAAGCTGCTACTCCGAATTGACGAGCTTCACCAGGTCGACTCCTACAGTGTCTTTCCCAGCGAACGCAGACCCAACTGTACCGTCGGCAAATCGACTTAGACCGAGCTGGTACACCTTGTCGGGAAGGGCCACGTAACCTACTTCCTGGACAAGCGCTGGAGCTTCGCGGAGGTAAAACTGAACAAACTCGACAACTTCAGTTCGATCCGCGGCAGCCTTGGAAACGTATATGAAGACGGGACGTGATAGAGGTGCGTAAGTCCCATTGTTTATGGTCTCTGCAGAAGGGACGACGGGACCGTCTCCACCGTCAACTGGAACCACTTTTAAGAGTGATTTGTTCTCCGCGTAGTATGCAAACCCAAAGAAGCCAAGCGCATTCTGATCCCCGGCAATACCCTGCACCAGCACGTTATCATCTTCGCTGGCGGTGAAGTCAGGGCGACAAGCCTGGGACTTTCCGTTGACTGCCTCGGTGAAGTAGTCAAAAGTACCGGAGTCTGTCCCCGGACCGTACAGAGTGATAGGTTGATCGGGCCAGTGGGGTCTTATGTCACTCCACTTCTGCACTGTGCTACCGGGCTGCCAGATTTTTTTCAGTTCTTCGACCGTAATATGGTCGATGAAATCGTTCTTGGGATTGACCACGACCGAGATGCCGTCAAAAGCAACCGGTAGCTCAATGAAGTCGATGCTGCCGGCAATCGCCTTTTCCAGCTCACTCGGCTTGATGGGCCGAGACGCGTCGTTGATATCCGTTTCTCCAACCAGGAACTTCTTGAAGCCTCCGCCCGTTCCAGAAATTCCGACGGTGACCCGAACACCGGGGTTTACCAGCTGAAACTCCTCGGCGACTGCCTCTGTAATCGGGAAAACCGTGCTGGAACCGTCGATATGCACGGAACCCTTCAGCCCTTCGGTTTCCGCCCCGCTACCGCCACAGGCGATCAACGATAGAAGCAACGCAGCCAGGATTGATACAGAAAGCACAACTCGGGTTGATGCAGAAAAGACTCTCATGATTGTCTCCTCCATGCTTCGGTTCCGGCACGCATATTCATCCACAAAACTATCTTAAAGAGGCTGAAAATGCCTCTACAGGCCAGATTCTAAACGGTTTGTGTAAAGCTCAGGTTAAGACAGGATGAAACTACAGAGGATTGCTTCAATTCAGGTTAAACGACGCCTGACGCCAAGGGTAGGAGGATGATGAAAGAACTTCCTTCTCCCAGGGAACTTTCGACGGTCACCTCGCCTTTGTGAGTTCGGACTATGTGCTTCACAATTGACAATCCCAGCCCGGTTCCGCCGAGTTCGCGCGACCTTGCCTTATCCACGCGATAGAAACGTTCGAATATCCGTTCCTGTTCCACAGGTCCGATTCCAATCCCGGTGTCGTGAACCTCGACAATGGCCCATTTGTCTTTTTCTCGAAGTTGGACCCAGACTTTCCCACCCTCAGGCGTATACTTCAGTGCG
>JAUWTT010000018.1 GCA_030614585.1 Acidobacteriota bacterium | reverse complement strand
CTCGGTGATCCGAGCGGTTCTGACTCTCCACGAGCTTTTTTCATTCGGTGAGACCACACCAGAGTTCCAGGTCGAACACGAGATTCCCCGAAAAGGATTATTACTTGGCTCTGTCTCGGATTTCTTTGACGGATTTGAAGGAGCCGGGTGGGTTGAGGTGCAGATCGAGAATGCCCAGGCTGCCGTTGGATTTGGGTTGATTGAACAGGCTACTCCCAAAAGTATCGTCGGACTCAATGCCATTGCTGAGGGTGGGGGCACTACCTCCTATTCTGCCCAACTTGCCTCAACCTATGACGTCTTCACGAGCATTAAGTTGATAAACACCAGCGATGAGCTCCAGTCTGTTGACATGGAAGCAATAGGAGAAACAGGTGAACTCGTAGGTGAGATGCCGTGGCTCCTGTTCGAACAAGAACAGTTCGAAGATTTTGCAGCTTACGTTTTCGAAGTGGATTTCGAGAATCCCCTGGTGGGATCCCTTCGTGTCACTGCCGAATCGAACAGTGTGATCGGGGACGTACTTTTCGGAGACGCGGAAGGGTCGGAATATCTTGCAGCACTACCCCTTCAGAAAGAGGCTTTCAAAAAGGCTGTGTTCAGCCACGTTGCTAACGGGTTGGGTTTCTTCACCGGACTGGCCATCTACAATCCGGACCCAACTTCCGCCGAAATCCGAATTGAGGTTAGGAGGGCGACGGGCGAGTTGGCCGGGGAACGTTCCCTCTCGCTGTCAGGAGGGCATCGTATCTCCAAAACTCTGGTTCAACTGGTTCCCGAATCCAAAGGCCTGGTAGGAGGCTACATCCTTGTGGAATCCACGAGTCCAATCATCGCCCAGCAGCTCTTCGGCCGCCTTGATCTTTCCCTGATGTCCGCTGTTCCCCCAACTGTGATCGACTAAACCGCACTCACGTGGCCCGAACCTGACTAGTACACGGTCTCAGAGTAGGCGTCTTAACGAACGACGAATTCAATGGTTGTTCTCGAAGCACCCGCTGACTTGCCAAGTCATTCGAAAGACGAAAGAATGAAGTAGGAAGAGGGCCTGTTCAGGGCTATGAGTATTGGTGGGTGAGAGCCGGCGAGTTTTAGTTGGTTATCAGGTATGGAAACGCCAGACCTCAAAAATCTAATCGAGACCTTTTTCAGTTGCGACAAAGGAGAATTGATAAGGATCTTCGAGGAACTCCTGAGCGCTATGGAAGCAGAGGAAGTCCTTCCTCCGACCAAGATGATGTCGCAGAACTACGAGACGGCTCAGGCAAACCCCGAGATCAATACGCTTCCCGGAAATCTGAAGGATGCTCGGGACGCTGTCTTTCCGTTCTTCTGGGGCACGGACGGTTGGTTTTCGCGGCTTCATCTGGAAAACGTCAAAGGTCCTGCGAATTACGCCTCTCTCGTCGGCACCCTGGCCTGCTTGCTGAAGAATCCGAACTTGTGCGTTGACACCTACAGCCAGCGTTCCAATGAGCTGGAGGTCAAAGCAATAACAGCCCTGGCAAATCTCCTCTTTTACCACATCGATTCTCCCTGGGGAGTTTTCACGGCCGGTGGAACGATATCGAATATGTACGGAGGCAAGATCGGAATCGAAAAGGTCTGTCCCGAAACACTTCGAAAGGGGCTGCAGGGTGAGCAGTTGGCGGGAATCGTTTCCACTGCCGCCCACTACTCCAACTCGACCCTGGCCAGCTGGTTGGGGCTGGGTACTGAAAACCTTCACGCCATCCCGACCGACGAGAACTGTGCCCTGCGTCTGGATCTCCTCGCTACTAAACTGGACGAGCTCTTCAATTCCGGGATCAAGGTCGCGTTTATCATTGCGACTTTTGGAAGCACAGATGCATTTGGTATTGACGACGTCTCAGGGATTCGTGAAATCACCGAAGACAAGGCTTCGAAGTACGGGATGCCGGTTCCGCAGATTCATGTGGATGCAGCAGTTGGATGGACTCTCTGCTTTCTTGCGGAATATGACATCGAAAAGAATTCCTTTGGCTTCGATCACAGCATTCTTCCAGTCATCCCAAGAATCCAGGCCTGTTGCCGGTCGCTTCGACATGCTGACTCGATCACCATTGATTTCCACAAGATGGGCTGGGGTCACTACCCGGCAAGTGCGTTCGTGGTCAACCGCAGGAATGATCTAGTACATTTGTTCCGGAGCAAAGAAGAGATTCCCTATTTTTGCGAAGCAGAGTATCGGCGGGATCCGGCCCTGTTCACACTGGAATGTTCTCGACCTGCTATCGGGCCCTACTCTGTCATGGCCAGTCTGAACGGGATTGGATTGACCGGATTCCAGATCCTCGTGGCGCATGCTCTCGAAATGGCCCAATACCTCAAGCAGCGGATTGAATCGCTCAACTACTGTAAGGTCCTGAATCTGAACACCACGGGGCCCAGCGTAGTCTGGTGGGTATTGCCCAAGGGGCGGGACGCTAAGCGGATCTTCCGAAGGCTGGAGGCGGGCAAGCTGGCGGAAAAGGACTACCAACGGTATTTCCACGAGGTCAGGCACCTGTACGACAGACGAAAGCACATGATGAATCCTCAGAAGGATGCTTGTCTGAGTTTCACCACATCGATGGGTTACATGCCGAACGACATTGCGCTTCCGGCGTGGAAAGCCGTCATCTTCAACCCAAAGACCGACCGAAGCGTCCTGGATCAATTGATCGTGAGTATCGAAGAGTTGTAACCCGGTCCTTTTTGGAGTCGTGCTTGTGGTTCTATTGAAGAATAGTGGATTGGTTTACAGAGCGGCCTCAGCAGAGTTCTCGAAGAGCAGCTCCTGAACAGGCACCCTTTTGGACCGGCGAACCAACCTTGAGTAGTGTGAATGGGAACACTCTGGTTAGTGTCTCGTTCTCATATAGTGAATATCTATATAATTCTATATAATAATCTATTACATCTAAACTTACCTGATAATCTAAACTATACTTGCATCGTGTCGAGTTCGGCGTGACGGTACTCGAATCTCTTGCGTGAGTCAAAGAAGCCATGCGGTAGCTCAGTGTTGGTGTTTTTTTCGACCAGGTTCTTGGATGGAAACGGTGAACAGCAGACATGGTGAGGTACTTCAGAGAACTCCTTCGTCAAGTCTGAAAACGTCTTTGTACCGGCATGTTGACTACCCTTCCTCTGGGCATTCTGGTGGAGTCGTGTGACGGTAACTATAGCTATCGTCCAGCTGAAGAGTGTGTGGTATAAGGTTGTTGAAAGGGAGCCGTATGCTGGCTGATTTTCTGCCATTTGACGAGCAGCACTACAAGGACCTTTGGCGCACTCAAGTTGTCCGTCTTCTTCTGCTCTATTCGGGCCCACTTTTCCTGGCCATTGTCTATTTCAGCTTCCAATACAACGCACTCATAAATGAAAGCGATCAGCTCCACCTTCAAGCAACTGCCAAGAGCCATGCAAGCACGCTCGATCTCTTTCTCATGGAGAGAGTCGCCAATCTCGAAAACCTAATTGATGACCCACGCGTTTTGCGGGGCGCCACATCAGAGATTCTTGAGGAGTACCTGGATAGCCTGGTCCGGATTAGTGAGACGTTTGTCGACCTTGGTCGCTTTGACGAGTCAGGCGTTCAGACTGCCTATGCAGGGCCATACCCGAGCCTTGAGAATCGAAATTACAGTTTCGAACCGTGGTATGAACGTTTTAAGGCGACTGAGGAAACTTTCATCGTTACCGACATTTACATGGGTTTCAGAGAGAAACCGCACTTCACCATAGGGGTGAAAAGGGGGGTTGATGATCAACCGATTGTGCTGAGAGCCACCCTGGATCCCGAGCGCATTTACGCGTATATGAGATCGCTGAGAGGAGCTGAAGAAGTCGCCATCTCGATTGTCAATCGAGAAGGATATTATCAGTTGGTGACTCCACATATCGGAACACCGCTGGAAGCTTCCTCACTTGTGCCGCCGCCAGTTCCGAGCCTGGGTGCCGAAACTGTTGAAATCGAAGGGCATTCGATTGCATACGCCTACTCCTGGCTACAGATGGCCGACTGGGCATTGATCGTGCAGCCTTCACTGGTTGACACTGGGCAGTATTATGCAGGTGTTCCGAGAAAATTCATCGTCTTCACCGTTCCGATTATCCTTTTGGTCGTTATTACAGCCTTTCTTCGCGCGAAGAAGCTCGTAGCCCTTCAGAAAAGGGCCGACAGGACACAAGCCCAATTAGAGCACGCTGCCAAACTCGCGTCCGTGGGAGAATTGGCCGCTGGAATCGCTCACGAAATCAACAACCCTCTGGCCGTTATCAATGAAGAAGCCGGTCTGCTTAAAGATCTCATGGATCCGAGCCTATCCGAACCGGTCAGCTCTGACGAGTTGGTATCTTATCTGGACTCGATCCAGGAGTCGGTCTTCAGATGCCGCGACATTACGCACAAGCTCTTGAAATTCGTACGAAAAACGGATGTCGAACTACAGGAGCACGACATACATCAAGTAATCGACAGTGTCGTTGATGGCTTGCTGGGTCGGGAGTTAGCGCTTTCGAACATTGAGGTGATTCGCAAATATGACTTCAACTCACCTAGACTGCTAACCGACCGGAACCAATTACAGCAGGTGTTTCTCAATATCTTGAATAACGCAGTCGATGCCCTGGAGGGCAAGCCCGGAAGAATAACAGTCGCAACGAAGCGGGATGAAGACTGGCTCCGCATTGCCATCGGCGACACAGGGCCAGGGATAACGCAGGATCAACTCGGGAAGATCTTCCTCCCTTTCTATACTACGAAGGGCGTCGGGAAAGGCACCGGACTGGGGCTCTCTGTGAGCTACGGGATTGTGAAGGACCTGGGTGGTGAGATCGAAGTAGAAAGCGCTCTAAATGTGGGAAGTACCTTCACCATCAAGCTGCCTCTCAAGCTTGGGAGGGACGCAACGCAAGCTTCTAGGAGAGTCGGTGACCGAATAGCAGGATAGGACTACCTCAGTATAAGGACTATAGAGAATCGCAACCATTCCGGGTGCGCCAAAAGGGGAAGATTTTAGGAGGTTAGGAAGCTGAAACGATTTCCAGTGGATTGTCGGCAGGTTCTTTCATTCATGAACAACTGAGGCTGATACGGTTTTGGAGCTAACTAAGCATGGCTAAAGTACTCTTGGTCGATGACGAAGATAGTTTTCGGGTTGCGTTGGCACGACGCTTGAGATTGCGTGGCTACGACACGATCGACCTGAATAACGGCGAGGAGGCAATTCAAGTTGCACGAAACGACCTGGAGCTCGAAGTCATCGTCCTGGATCTGAAGATGCCCGGATTGGATGGATCGGAGGTGCTTCGAGAAATCAGAAACTTTCGGCCGGCCGTCCAGGTCATCATGCTTACTGGGCATGGCAGCGTCAAGTCAGCCATGGACAGTGCACGCCTGGACGCTTTTGCATATCTTGACAAACCCTGTGACTTCGATGAACTTGTGCGGACTATCGAAGAGGCTCGGGAGGCCAAGGTCCATGCGATGACGAGGCATGAGGTCCCTCAGATCGTAAAAGGGTCCATCTGGCAGTGGCTGCTTGGCGTTCACAACCATCGCCCCGGGGTCGTGCTTCTGGGTATGCTGGTTCTAGCCATTACGGCATTCTCGCCACCTCCACAACGTTTGCTGGAGCTAGTGTCTTCACCAAAGACTGGACTGGCATCAGATCCGAGTCAAGGCTATGCCGATTACTCGGATCTGGAAATGGATGAGAGTATTTCCCAGCACTATGGCCGGACCTACAAGCTCGGGAAGAAAGCGACAGCACTTTCAGAGGGAGAATCCGGTCAAGAGTTCACCCCGCATCAGGCTGCTTTCCGTGCCAGAATCATGCTCGGAATACTCTTCGTCGCCGCGATGTTCTGGGCAACGGGTGCGGTGCCAATCGGGATCACCGCCTTGTTTGTCGGGGTCGCCATGTACTTCTTCGGGGTTCTTCGTCCAGACGGTGTAGCCAAGGCGTTCACCAAAGACGCTGTGGTTTTCATCTTTGGCGTATTAGCAATTTCGAAAGCGATCACCAAGACCGGGCTCGACCGCCGCATTGGACTGCTGCTGTTGGGTTACGCAAAGTCGTTGAACCGACTGCTTTTTCTCTTTTTGCCAATGTTTGCTGTCGCCTGTTCCTTTGTCTCAGAGCACGCTCTGATAGCTTTCATCATGCCACTCTTCATGATCATCTACGATGTCTCGATTCGGGCCGCAGGTGTCAGCCAGGATAGGGCCCTGGCTGTGATGTTAGCCCTGTCTCTCTGTTACGCGGGGAACTCTGGCGGTCCCGGTTCACCGGCCGCTGGAGGTCGGAATGCGATCATGCTTGGGATTCTCAGCGACTACAACGTTGCACCGTCTTTTGCTGAGTGGGTTGCCTACGGTTTGCCGTTCGTCCCTGTGATGGCACTGGTAGTCGCCCTGTACTTCTTTGTAGTGTTACGAAAGAAAATCCTGGTTAAGAACGTGGACGCCGCTGCAATAATCCGGAGAAATTCAGAAAAGATAGGGCCCATGAACGCCTCAGAGTATAAGACGGCAGCAGTCTTGATAGCCTTGATCTTGATGTGGATGACTTTGAGTGACGTCTTTGGAATGGGAGGACCCGTGATTCTCTGCCTCGTAGTCCTCAACATCCTCAAGATCCTTCGCTGGAAAGATATTGCCGCAATCCCCTGGGATGTGGTGTTCCTCTATGCCAGTGCCGCAGCACTCGGTAAGGGCCTCGCTGTGACCGGAGCTGCGCTTTACCTCGCAGATACCTTCGTTGGCGTTTTGCCGGAGTTCATGAGCAGTGGCGAGGGCCTCGCAATCGCTGTCAGCGTGTTCACTGCGCTGGCGACCAACTTCATGAGTGATGGTGCCGCGGTATCGGCAATTGGCCCGATAACTGTTCCAATGGCCACTCTTTCCGGCACTAATCCATGGATGATAGGGCTAGCTACTGCCTTTGCCTCCTCCTTTGCACACGTGCTCGTGATAGGTACGCCCAACAATGCAATCGTTTATGCATTGGCGAAGGATCCAGTTACAGGCGAACAGTTGGTGACGCTGGGCGACTTCATTAAACATGGAGCCGCCGTTCTTCTGCTGTCTTTGGTGGTCCTCTGGTTTTGGGTTATCCTTGGATATTGGCAGTTTATGGGTTTTTGAAAGGAGGCCCGTATATGGTTGACAAGATCAAACTGCTCATTGTTGATGATGAAGTGAAATTTCTCGATTCAATCGCTCGCCGGCTTGAAATGAGGGGTTTCGAAGTGATGAAAGCTTCAAATGGTAAGGAAGCGCTGAAGGCTGCCGAGACCGGCGGTTTCGATTTGGCTCTGCTTGATCTCAAAATGCCGGGGATGGACGGCACCCAGGTCCTGAGTGTCTTGAAGGGAGAACACAAGTACCTGGAAGTTATTATGCTGACGGGGCATGGATCCATCAGTTCCGCCGTTGAATGTACCAAGCTGGGAGCATTCAGTTACCTGTCGAAGCCTTACGAACTGGAGAAGCTGCTCGAGGTTCTCAGAGATGCGTACGAGACTCGACTGAAGAAGAAGTTCGCTGCTGATCAAGAACGTCTTGAGGAGATCAGACGAATTAGGAGTGAGTACTCACCCGAGACGGATGACTTGACCCCTGATGCGATTCTGCGCCGCACTCGCGAGCAAATGGCCTCCAGCCCCTCCTTTGTGCTGACCGTGTTTCGCGAATTGCGCAAGCTGGATGACGACGAGAAGTAATTGAGAGATCCGACGAAGTTTTGAAAGCAGTGCACGCCAGACACACTTATGTGTTGATAACCGTAACCTGCTAAGGATGACAAGTGAATTGGCCTAGATTCGCTCCCGCACCCCAACCCGATGGATACGTCCTGGTTGGCATCAGCCGTCCGGAGAGTGTTGCCGGCGTCACCCGGACTGCCGTACTTTTGAGTCATTACTATGGGGCACTTCCTTTGGCGGTACATGTGGCAGGGGGTGGGAGGCCAAGAGACTTTCTGGGCTTCTCTGTTGACCTTGAAGGTGAGCGCCTTTTTGAGGCCGCCCGATCTGAGGCGAGCCATCTTGGCTACCCACTTCGGACATATTCGGAATTCGCTAGGAATACCACCAAGGGGATTCAGCAGGCAGCGGTCACTATACGGCCGCATGCTGTGGTGCTGGGCCTTCCATCCTCTCTACGTGCCCCAGGTTTTTCCCGAATGGTGGATGCAGTAGCCCATAGCAGCGCGTGTCCCGTGATTCTGGCCAGGCTCTCAGGAACCATCGACTTTCGACGAATTCTGGTTCTACTCGGGAATCAAGACGAACTGGCGCCACTCCAACCCCTTGTGAGCGCACTTGAATCGCTCGGGGAGAGGCAGATAACCCTTCTCCTTTGTGTGTCTCGCGGAAGCCGGCCTGGAGATGCGGCACGTGCAACTCAGGAACTGAACACCGCTGCGCTCTCAATGGGTTTGTCTGAGCAGGCTGTCTGCAAAGTCGTTTTGACGGAATCTCCTTTACAAACCACATTAGACGGAACCGGGCAGCATGACCTCGTGGTGATGAGTATTGGTGATCAAGAAATCGAATCCCACTCTTGTTCTGCCACCCTGGCCGACGTTATAGGTCAACGTATCGACTGTTCTATCCTGCTGGTGCGCGGAGATCTACGATCACAGTCAGTTGAGAGTCCTGATTCGAATGATCATACATAGCCTGCGGCTTTCAGCCGGCTAATCATTTCCCTCGTTGGGAACAACCAGAACAGGGCACGGTCCATGGCGGACGACTCGTTCCGTCGTGGTCCCCAGGATGGTGGTGTCCAGGAATTGCTTATGGTGCGCTCCAATCACAACCAGGTCGCACTGGAGTTCCTCCGCCGTTTTCAGAATCCCCTCCACAGCCGGCGCCTCAACGAGTCGCAGCTCGACTTCCCCTGCGCGGGATTCCAGGGTGTCGGAGATCAGCTCTTCCAAACGTTCCCTGGCTGCTGCTTCACTGTTCCGGCACTGCCTTGCAAGCTCGTCAATCTGACTCTTCGTGAAGTATGGAGGAGGGGAGAATTGGCACGCATGGAACACGATCAGACGGGCATCCTGACACTGAGCCGCCGCTCCTGCATAGCGCAACCCTTGTAACGAAGAATCACCAAAATCAACGGGACACAGAATCTTGTGGAAAATCTGGGTAGTCATGGTTCAGTTCCTCCTCCGCCCATACACCAGCGAATACACAACGTGAGGCTATCTGTTCCTGAACATCACCCATTATATCCCCCAAGGACTCTTCTCTGAACACCCGCCTGATTTTTAACCCGCATTTCTCACCAGCCGCGAAAGAAGTGATGGGAAGCGACGTTGAAGGCGTTTTCGAACCTCAGTCGAAGGTGAGAAATGCGGGCTAGCTCTTGCGGGTCCGATAGGTGAGGTCTCGAAGTTTCTGGCTTTGACGGTCCGGCCAATCACGTCCGCGACTTTGTCAGGCATGGGCGTATCGTGCCGGGGTATCGTTTCCTGTATTGTGGTTCTTGGACTTTTCTTGGATAGTGGCAACTGATTGGTTTTTGATACGACCTAAGAAAGAAGGTTGCTATGTCGGACAAAATCAAACTGTTGATTGTCGATGACGAGATTCAGTTCCTGGAGTCAATCGCCAAACGGCTGGAGCTGAGAGGTTTTGAGGTATCAAAGGCCTCCAGCGGAACGGTCGCTCTGGAGATTGCGAAGACGGAGCTGTTTGACCTCGCGATTCTTGATCTAAAGATGCCCGGAATGGACGGTCAGGAACTGCTCAAGATCCTCAAGAGTGCACACAAATACCTCGAAGTCATCATTCTGACCGGTCACGGATCCTTCGCTTCGGCTGTCGAGTGCACCAAGCTTGGCGCTTTTGGCTATTTTCCAAAACCATACGAACTGGACAAGCTGATTGACGTTCTCAAACACGCTTATGAGACTCGGCTCAAGAAGAAGTTCGTGGATGACCAGGTGCGACTGACACAGATTGCTGAAGCGACGAACCGATTGGCGCCCGAGGCCATCATGAAAAAGATGAGGGATCAGTTGGCCGAACAACCAACTGCTCTTTCAGTTCTCCGGGCACTCCGGAAACTGGACGATGATCAAAAGTAGATCAAGGCAGGGTCCGCCACTCTTAACGGCTACCCAACACGTACTGGGCAATCTCCCCAATAAGGTCCCTTTCACGAAGTATCCCGGCCAGTTGACCGCGCTCCATGACCGGTAGATTCACCAGATGGTGCGACACCATTAAATGAACCGCTTCAATCAGGGTCCCGTCCGCCTCGATCGATACAGTGTCCTCGATCAAATCCTCAATGCACTTCTTCCCGATCAGCTTACACTGGGCAAGAAACAACCCGGTAAAGTAGGAAGGGTAGGGAGTATCCTCCATGAAAGGAGGAATAACCAGCCGCAGGAGATTCTGGAACCGGATGACTCCTACAAAATCCTCCTGCCGGTTAAAAACCAGAGCCGAACGGCAGGGCCCGCAGTTTTCGCCCTTCTCCATTCCTGAATCGAGAGTTTCCCAGAGCGCCTTGACAGCATCCTCAACTGGCCGGTCCAGATAGAGCTTGGGATAGGTATCAATGGGAACCATCAACTCGGCGACAGTCTTTTCCTTCAGCGATTCCCACGACTCGCCGGCTTCCAACAAACTTCGAATGCGAAGCGCCAGCATATCGATGTCCATGGGTTTGTTCAGAAAATCAACAACTTCCATCTGAATACCCGCCAGGGCGGTATCCATGTCCCCATGCCCGGTGAGGATGATGACGGGCAACCCGGGAACCTTCTCGCGAAGCCGCTTGAGGGTCATTAGCCCATCCAGACCCGGCATTTTCAAGTCCAGTAGAACCAAATCGGGCACTTCCTCGCCGACGAGTTCCAAAGCCCTCATCCCGCTTCCGGCCTCGACTACTTCAAAGCCGCGCCGCTTGAGAACCTTGCTGGTAGAGATCCGAAACTCTTTTGAATCGTCTACCAGGAGTAATTTGATTCTTTCTTTCTTCATAACCATGACTATTGCCTCGATGGCTATTGAATAGGTTCCAGGCCGGGGAATCCTATGAGCGGCCAAACAATGGTGCTTAAGACGAGCAAGCTAACGAGTGCAGAAATCAGACAAGGCACGCCCACGCGGAGAAAATCTTTGGCCTGCAGGTATCCGCCCGCATATATAATCGCGTTGGGTGGAGTACCGATGACCAGCAGATAGGCCATCGAAGACGCACAGGCTGTAACCAGCGTCATAAACGGAATCAATACGCTGCCGGGATTCGACACCGCGGCCATATTCAGGGTGATGGGCCCGACGGCGGCAGCTGCCGGGCCATCGGCCATCAACTGAGTCATCCCGGCAGTGACGATTCCGCCGGCTGCCAGCAGCGCCCGTCCCGATTCAAGACCCAGATAAGCCAAACCGTGGACAAGTGAACGGGCGATCCAATAGGCGGTGCCAGTCGAGTCCAAGACTTTCCCCAAGAGGATTGCCCCGGCATAGAGCCAGACAACACCCCAATCCACTCCACTTTGGTAGTCACGCCAGTTGACGATTCCAAACAACAGGTAGGCCACCGCTCCTGCTACCGCAATCACACCGATCCCGAGACGAACCCCGGTCAGAGAAACTATCAGATTCTTCTCGGTGATCCAGCCGAAAAGCATCACCAGAAAAATGAGCACGGTTACCACTTGCGTCCTATTCCAGCTTCCCATGCGCCCTATATCTCGCCGCAACTGGTTCAAAGCGGGGGACATGTCACGAATCAACGGTTTGAATCGCCAATTCACGGAAAGCCAGAGGATCGGCATCATCAGCAACACAAAAGGAAACCCGTACACGATCCACTGGCCGTACCCAATACTATAGCCAAACATATCTTCCAGATAAGTCATCATAATGACGTTCCGGGCACCCCCGGAAGGGGAGCCAAACCCGCCGATATTACAGGCCATGGCAATTGTGATCATCAGCATCCTGGCCAGTTCTGGATCTGAAGGGCAGCGCGAACTGAGGCTGTTGTTGTACAGGATCACTGCTATGGGCAGAAACATAGCGGCCAGGGCATGGTCGGAGATGAGGGCAGCCGCAGGCGAGATGACCAGGATCAGTACACCTGTTATCCAACGGGCGCTCGGCTTTGCCAGGGACTGGAAGATGACCAGGCAGATACGCTTGTCCACGCCCGTCTTAACAAACGCCACAGCAAACATGAGGCTCCCCATAATGAACCAACATGCATCCGACCAGTACATCGCAGCAACCTCCGCCCGGCCGACAATACCCGAGAAAACCAGAACAAGTCCGATACAGAAGGCCACTCCCGGCAAGGGGATAGCCTCGGTGAGAAAACAAATGATCACAAAAACGACCAGCGCAAAACAGATCTTGATGTGCCTCACGGCCTTATCGGCTTCCAGTTTTTCGGAATCGGACAGTTGGCTGTAGGACAGTTCTTCATCGAGGAGTGTTTGAGCCTGAATCATAAGGGTCTGGAACTCTTCATCAGACTTCGCCTCAACAAGAGCCCGCAGTTGATCATAGTGGGACTCAGGAGCCTCAACCCCCAGATTGCGAATCTGCTTCAGGCTGTAACCCAGAACGCGTTGCCGTTGCACAGCACCTTGCTTCAGAATCGCTCGCAACGCTCGAGCTGCATATGCCTGCCACTGTTCGGCTTCTTCGTAGGAGACTTGAAAAAGCTCATCGGTAAAGAATTCGTGTAAGTAGCGGTCACCCATCGAGTATTCGACGGCAACGTCCCGCAAGCTTCCGGGAGTCGGCACCAAGAGAAGAGCTACAAACAGGCCGACCGCAATGAGAAAGGGTTTGCGGTCCACATATTTGTCGTACGCCGAAGCTTTCTTGCCAGACCTCTCATCCATTAGACCCTCGATCAAGATGAAGCTTGCAGTTCAGGTTCCGATATGGCTCCCGCTTTCCAGTCCAGTCCTTGCTTCTCGAAGACCAGCCACAAAACAACAAGATTCCACCGAATGAAGCTCTCAACCGGAGGCTCAATAGTCATCAACAAAACGATCGACTGCATCTCGAACAGCTTCTTGTCGTTTAGCCTCCCGCCTTCGTTCTTGCTTGTCAAAAGCTCTCCGAATCAATGAGCAGAGTTCCTCAATATCCGGCGGCTTGTGAAGGTACTCGTAGGCCCCCTGAACGGTGCTCCGGAAAGCGGTATCGATCGAAGGGTGACCGGTGAGGATTATGACTTCCAAGGCGGGGTAGCGTATCTTCAACCGCTCGAGTAGTTCCGTGCCCTCCATACCGGGCATCTTGATGTCAACGACCGCAACATCTACATCCTGGTCTTGAAGAAGCTGGAGAGCCTCGACTCCACCGATAGCGGTAACGACAAACATTCCACGGCGAGTGAGCACTCGAGACAAAGACTCGAGAAACTCCTCTTCGTCGTCGACGACGAGAACCCGAATCTCCGATGCTGTTTCGCCAGTACGTTCCGGTGGCTCTTCCCGATCGGTTGACGTGACCGCCCGGATCTTCGAGACCAGGAAGTCGATGTCACAGGGCTTGTGCACATAATCGGCGACGCCTCGCTTGGCGGTCAGGAAGGCCTGGGCGGGCGTCCCGTGTCCGGTCAGAATGATTACAGGGACGTCTCCCCACCGATCTTGCATTTGATAGAAGGTCTGTTCACCATTAATTCCGGGCATCAGTATGTCAAGAATCACAACGTCGGGCTTCTCCAGTTCCATGGAACTGATTGCCTCGTAGCCATTTTGGGCCGTCTGTACTGAAAACCCTCTGTGCTCCAGTGCTTTCCTGGTGGCTTTCAACAAGTCAACTTCATCATCCACCAACAAAACCTTTAAGGATTCCGTGCTATTACTCATAAATTACCTCCTTTGCCAAAGAACTCCCCCTCACCCTCAGTCAGGCGTGGAATTGATGGGCAAACGGATCGTAAACGTCGCTCCCTGCCCCAAGGTGCTCTCCACCGTGATTTTGCCTCCCCAGGCGTGGACCGTGCCGTAGCAAACCGACAATCCCAGGCCGGTACCTTGCCCTACAGGTTTAGAAGTGAAAAAGGGCTCGAAGATCCGATCCAGGTTTTCGGGCGGGATACCGCAACCGTTGTCTTGAACGAGGATCAAGACGTCATCGAGTTCGCGCCGGGCCCCGATCCGGATCTCCCCATCTTGCTTGATGGCATACAGAGCGTTATTGATCAGATTGACCAGCACTTGCTCCAGCTCTATGGGGACAACCTGGACAGCTGGCAACTCGGCTTCGACTTCCAAGATGAGCTGAACGCTTCGCAACTCTGCCTGCTTTCTCATCAGTCGAACCGTTTCTTCCAGTGGCGCCATGAGTTGGACGGCCCGAAGCTCCGAAGCGCCCCGGCGGCCGAACTGCAGCATTTTCTGGGTAATACTGCCACAGCGTTTCACCTGTTTCTCGCAGCGCTGAACCGAGTCCAGCAACTCCTGGCCAAGTGCCTCATCTGAACCCAACTCTGCCACCAAATCCTTGATGTTGGTCTGTTCAGCCGAAACAATAGCCAGATGATTGTTGATTTCGTGAGCGAATCCGGTTGCCAGTTCCCCGATGGACGCCAACTTGGCGGACCTCATAAACGCGGTCTGTATCTCCTCGCGGCGCCTGTTTGCCCGGCCAATTTCCCGCTCCAGGTACCCGGTCGCCATTAACGTTGTGGCGACAACGACAAGCATCGCCACGGATATCAGGATTCCTCCGTAGAACATGGCCTCATGAACCGGCTGTCGGACCTCGATCTCGTCCTGCTGAACAACCAGCATCCAGCGAGCGTTGTTCAACCAGCTGGTCGCCTGGAATTTGGTCACTCCTTCCACCTCCACACGGCTGTTGAGCACCCCCGGGTGCCACACCGGTGAAGCCATTGGAGACATCTCCATCACCGGGCCTGTTTTGGAACGGATCTGGTAGAGGCCTTCTCTATTAACAATGAAGGCCTCCCCGGTTGTCCCCAGATAATCGGTATGAACCATGGTTTTAAGCTGCTCGCTGCTAATGGTCACACGAAGGATCCAGAAGGCTCCCGGATGGTCGGCGCGTACAGCGATCACCACGTGGGGTTCCCGGCGATATCCGAGAAACACATCGCTGACGTAGACCCTTTCCTTTCGCACCGTCTGGAACCACTCAGCTTCTTCATAATTCCTGTTCTTCAGATCGTAGGGGCCGAAATAAGCCAGATGGTTACCTTTGTTATCAATGATGCCGATATCGACAAAGGCGTTCTGGTAACTTCCATTGAGATGAGTGAGGACTTCTTTCAGGATAGGCTCGGGCGTACTCTCTTCGACCGTGTGAGCATCGATCAAGAAACCCAGCGCTCGCACTCGTTCCTCGACGTAGAGATCGATGGCCTTGGCATGCCCTTCAACAATTGTCGATTGCAACTCAAGGGATTTCTGATTCAGAAGACGTCCAAAGACCACCCACGAACCCACTCCCAAAAGACCCAGCGGGAGGAGCGAGACGAACAGCAAGACAGCAACCAGGCGACGAGGAGGAATCAATCGGAGGTCATTTTGACGCGAGGAGCGAAGCTTGGCCATCAGTGAGTCTCCACTCCAACAGCGGTGAGAGATTCCAACAACTGTAATTGAACCCAATAGTCCGACGCGTTCCTCATGATCTACCCCCTGGACCAGGGCCGGATGTATTCTTTCCGGCTCAGTTTACCGCACCGCGAGACCGCAGTATCGGATCAGAAATCTTTCTGTCGACGAGGTACCCCTGGGGCACTGACCGGATTGACTCTGCTGTCAACTGAGCTCTCTCCTCTGGCGGAATGGGCCGGCTCATCCTATCGACGACTTTCACTCCGCCCTGGATAACCTTCGTTCGCCACTTGACAGCGTGTGCGCATTCTTCCAGACATTCCCCTACATGAGGGACGGGCAGGAAACCCGCCGCAAAAGCCTGATATAGTCCTTCTGCCGTGTAGGGTTGGGCGATGGACTCCTCAATAGCCCGGAGTATCGCCCTGGCTCCTGATGAAATTTCCTCTTGCCGTCTGCGGACCTCCGGATGGCTGTGTATGCAGTGAACCTGACCGGCAGCCTTAAGCCGTCGATACTCGGCAATGGAACTACGGGTAATCTTGATGCTTTCGTCGATAATCGGGGGGTCGGCTAAATGCGCACCCTCGCTAAAGCTCACCACATGCACCAGTTCGGGACTCGACTTGTTGTGGGGTTCGATGTCATCCATCAAGGCGCTCACGGCGGCCAACTGGATTCTGGCCTTTTCCAGATCAGGAGAGAAATAGTCAAGCCCCGCCCGAGGTTGAAGGAACACACGAAACTCTTTGTCTTCCAACTCACGAACCAGGGAAATAATGGCACGCGATTTCGCCAGATCCTGTATTCCCCAAGTGCACTTTGGGATGTTCAGCATATTTTGAAGGATCAGATAGCGAACACCCAGAGCCTTCGCCGTCCGAGCCGCCAAAACTGCGGAGACGACATAGGTCACGTCGTCCGCGCCCCGGAACCCAAAGTGATGCGGGATATTGGGTTCAAAAGGCTTACCGGTCTGAGCAACGAACCGCAGTGTCTCCAAATGCTGCTGCAGATTCTCGCCAACGCTGAGTGGTCCGCGTTCATCAACCTGACAGAACCACCAGAAGGAGAGCGTATGCCACGCCATATTGATCGTTTCTTCGTACATTCGGGCCAACTGGGGTATTCTGTTGGTTCCGGCGTAGGTGCGGACGAGCATAGGCCGGGATGCCTGCCAGACTGCCCGAAATTCCTCGGCTGAGTTGATTGGAACGCCCCCACCGTTTGGATGGTCATCCCAGTCTTCACCAAAATGCGATTGACTCAGCTGGGAAGTGCCGATGGAAAGGATGTCCAGAAACCCCGTCGCTGCAAGGTCCCGGCACCACTCAAGAAACAATTTCAAGGCGTCAAGGCGATTGGGGAGATAGGCCCCTGCGTGAGCTCGCACCAAAGGGAGCAGTCCTTGCCTGGCACTGTGTCGTAATCGACTGACCAGGCGATCTTGTTTGTTACCAAAGCCGTCATATCCAGAGCGATCGATGGGCTTCTCTTTCTGGTATTCGCCTTTCCAGATCCACTCACGGGCAAACGCCAGTCGAGCCTCATCGTAGGCGATCTCTTCCGCCATCCCAGTCGGCCTAACCGATGACTCAATTCCGAGTTTCTCCAGTGTTTCGTCAAACGTCTCATCCCCAGAGAAAACCTCAACCCGGTTGCCATGTTCTTGCTTGATCCTCCTACACGCTTCGGGGAGCCCGGCAAAGTAGAGAGACCTCAGTGGGCCGCCCTGATCTGCCAGCAGTTCGCAGCTGCGGATCTGGGAAAATAAGCAGTTGAAAATCATCTCACCTTGCTGAGGATCAAGCCGATAGCTAAGCCCGAGCCGAGTGATCCGGTGCCGGCGGATCCATGCCTCCAGCAGGACGACACTGTTGAACCTGTCCGGCCGTCCAACGGCTTCACGAACGGCCTTGTCGGCGACGACTGTACGAATGTTACAGTCGTTCAATAACGCGGCAACGGAAGTAATGCCCAGGGTGTGAACGTCGATTGCCGGGCGAACCAACCCAAAAACTTCATCTCTCGAAACTGGAAACTTCATCACCACCCCCAGATCGTCATTCCCCGAGACTTGCCCACAAAGGTACTCGATGTTTGCCCATGGATAGCGTTCTGTCTTCGCTCCTATCAGCTAATTCTCCCTCGACTACGAGGCGTCTAATCTCTTGCAAGCTCAACTCCGCTATCCCCAGCCGTTCAGCTGTACGGCCCGTTTTCCAGTAGTCACAGCCAGTCAGGATCGAGGCAATCTGAATTATGGCCTTGATTGTTGGTGTCGGAACTTTCAGCGTGTCGCCAATCGAGGCGATCGGCACCAGGCTCATCGGTACATCTTCGTGGAGGTAGCGGACATTCAGAGTGATAGGGGCGGAAATGCCCCTGTAGCCAGGGTTGGCACGCATCGCTTCGTAGAGATTGGCCCCTGCTGCACTGTAGCTCAGGTAGAGCCAATCCCGCGCGCTCATCGCACCAAAACCCAAAGCTTCCGACACGGCAATTCGCTCCCTGTCAACGTTCTCCAGCGCCATGGCCACAGATGGGGTGATACCGTCGACATAAAATTCGAATCGTCTCGCCGAGTCTATCCGGGCCGCATTAAACACCATTACCGCGGGATGAAAGATGGCGCCGATGTTTCCCAGGCTGGTCTTCATTACATTGTCCCCTGGGACGAACCTTGGGAATGCGATCCGCAGTTTCTTTACCACCTCTGCTGTCCGGTACGCTTTCAGGGCCGCGACCGGTACGGTGTTCTTCATTCGAAAAACCTGAACTTGTACGGGGTTGAGCTTGCGGCATGCGTACAAGAAAGTCTGGGCTTCAGCTACGGTCACATCGCTTCTACAGCCGGCACCCTTCAATACGTGGTGAAACTCCAGAGCGCCTCCAGTCCTGCCCGGGTTGAGCACCACGATCTGACCGTCTCGAAGGTGTGGTGCACACTGCTCTGCAATGAAGGCATGGCCAGTTGCCGGTATGCAGACCCTAACGATATCGACACCTTCAAGTGCTTCTTCCATGTTCGAAGTGGCCCGCTTGATACACGCAAACCCGCTGGGTACGTCGTTGAGTTCAGGCGCCAAAAGCTCAACCCCTCCACTCATCAGAATTGCCTCGAGTCGTTCAGGCGACCGATTGTACAGGTTGACCTCGAATCCCATTAGCGCGAGGTGTGCGGCCATTGCCGAACCACCGTGTCCAGCTCCTACGACGCAATATGTTGGACTCTCGTTTTCCATATTCGCCATCTCTACCTCAAAACTCTACATGCCGGTGTGGCGCTGTCCTCATCCATAATGAGCACCCCACCCAGATTCGACTCTGATGGCTCGAAATGGAGTCACCTCTTATCAGCGGAAGAGCGAACCAACCAACACAATATTCCATCCTCAATGTGGCGCTCCATCCGCTCCCATTCCTCTTTCGACAAGCTAATCCTAAGTTGACATACTCTTGCTGTAACCTGCCTCAAGTCTTCCACCAACGCGTTGCAGGCCGTGCAGGTTTCGACGTGGATATCGAAACGCCGCATCTCTTGTTCAGTCAACTCACCGTCTATGTAACCGGAGAGATACACCTCAATCTCTTCGTGCTTCATTTCGAATACGTCGCCGGCGAACAGAATCCCGTCAGTGTTCGAGGCTAGTCCTGGAGGTGCTTTCGTTTCCGAGGTGCGAAATTAGCCTCCGCTTCCGCTTCATCGGCGACGAGACTATACAGACCTGAGAATCACTGATGGACTCTCTTTACCGTCGATTGGCGAGTCTTTCTAGAAGGCGGGAAAGCTGCCTTCCGCCGCGGAGACAAATCGCCTGTTTCTTTCCGCCTCTGGCAATTGACACAGAGAAGAGCCCAGGGGACCGCTGACAGCCGT
>JAUWTT010000224.1 GCA_030614585.1 Acidobacteriota bacterium | reverse complement strand
TTGCTTGAACCAGTCACTCTTGGAGATCTGCCACTAAAGGAATTGACGCTTGCCGAGCGGTTCAAACAGGCTGGCTACTACACGGTACACATTGGGAAATGGCATTTGGGAGCGGCCATAGCTTATCCGCAGCCACACGGTTTCGACGCTAACATCGGCGGCACGTTGTGGGGCGCACCCCAAACGTTCTTTTACCCCTATCGGGGCGACCAGTACTTTCGCGACTGGAGGTATGTTCCGGATCTTGAACCGGGTCAGGAGGGCGATTACCTCACCGACAGATTGACAGACAAAGCGCTCGAAGTCATTGACCGTGTCGGCGATCGGCCGTTCTTTCTAAATCTCTGGTATCACACGGTTCACACTCCCATCGAAGGCAAGCCGGATTTAGTGAGTAAGTATGAAGCGAAGCTCAAGCCTGACGGAGTCCACACCAATCCTCACTATGCGGCCATGGTGGAAAGCCTCGACGAGAATGTGGGGCGGGTGTTAGCGAAGCTGGAACAAAAGGGGATTGCCGAGCGGACAATTGTCGTGTTCTTCTCGGACAATGGCGGGTTTGTTGGGACGTGTAAGAAGCACCCCGGCAGGCCTGTAACCAGTAATGCTCCGCTGCGATCCGGCAAGGGTTCACTGTACGAGGGAGGCCTCCGAGTTCCTTTGATCATCCGATCGCCGGGGATCGCAGCGGCCACATGTGACACACCGGTTTTCTCGTGTGACCTGTATCCTACGCTATTGAAGATGGTCGGCTTGAAAGGCGATCCGGAACATCAACCCGACGGCTTGGACATAACGGCATTGCTGCAGGATCCGTCGCGAGACCTCGACCGCCAAACACTCTTCTTTCATTATCCTCATTACTATCCGACAACTTCGCCGGTCAGTGCCCTTCGCTCCGGCAATTGGAAGCTGCTTGAATACTTCGAGGACCGACGAATCGAACTGTATAACTTGGCGGAGGACCCAGCCGAACAAAACAATCTCGCACAAGACAAGCCCGACTTGGCGAGGCGGTTGTGCGATCAGCTAAGCACATGGCGTGAGAGCGTGAACGCGCAAAAACCCACTTCCAACCCGGAATGGGGGGAGTGATTGCCCACCTGTAAGGCTGCAGTGCGCGAGGAGGGGGAGCAACCGGGGACTGTCCCCTTCCGCTCTCTCACTTGCCACTTGCCACTTGTCACTTGTCCCGCCACTTGCCACTTGTCATTTGACATTTGGTACTTGACATTTGACATGAGTCAATCGGGTTCAAACTAATGCAGTTTTGAATTACACTCTCGGTGCGAATGATGCCAATTGGTTCGGTTTGAAAGGGGATGCCAATGCCCGCGTTTGTGATTCTGCTTGTAACTCTCTTGTTCTGTATACCTTTGGCTGGAGCGGCGCCGGCAAAGGGCTACTATCAGTTTCCTGCACTTCACGGGGACACGATCATTTTTTCCGCGGAGAGCGACCTCTGGAGTGTGCCAACCAGAGGAGGCGTGGCACGGAGGCTGACGACGCATCCCGGCCAGGAAACCCAAGCCGTGATATCTCCGGATGGACAGACCCTGGCCTTCACCGCCCGATATGAAGGGCCGGCCGAGCTCTACACAATGCCGATCCTGGGAGGACTGCCTACCCGCCAGACTTATGAGGCGGAGTCATCCATCGCCACTACGTGGTCGCCGGCTGGTGAACTTGTGTACACCTCCTCTCATTACTCCACACTTCCCGCCCTCCAGCTCATTGCTATCGACCTCCCGAGCGGTGAACACCGCCGTATCCCTTTGAGCCAGGCGAGTGAGGGAACCTACGACGACACGGGCAAGAAGCTGTTCTTTGTACGTCCCGGTTTTCACCGCAATGTGACCAAGAGGTATCGAGGCGGAACGGCTCGCAAGATCTGGAGGTTTGTCGAGGGCGAGTCGGAGGCGAAGTGCCTGACTCCTGACTACACCGGGGAAAGTCACAGTCCTATGTGGTGGGGAGGGAGAGTCTACTTCATCACCGCCCGGGACGGGACGATGAATCTATGGTCGATGAATGAAGCGGGTCAGGATCTGAAGCAGCATACGTCTCACAGCGGCTGGGATGTAAGGGGTGCAAACCTCAATGATGGCCGTATCGTCTACCAGGCAGGGGCTGATCTGTGGCTGTATCATATCGGCTCAAACCAGACCCGTGAAATCGACATCACGCTGGCTTCGGACTTTGATCAGCTGCGTGAGAAATGGATCAAGGATCCCGTAAAGTATCTGACTTCGGTCCACATCCATCCCCAGGGGGAAAGCCTGATTCTCACCGCCCGCGGGCGGGTCTTCGTGGCACCGGCAAAGCAGGGACGAAGACTCCGCGCTTCACAAAAGCAGGGAGTGCGATATCGGGATGCGGTTTTCATGCCCGACGGAGAGAACCTGCTGGTACTCTCCGACGAAACAGGCGAACTCGAGTTTGTCACGATTCCCGCAACAGGAGTGGGCGAGCATCAGGCCCTGACGAATGACGGCAAGATTCTACGATTCGAAGGACACCCCTCCCCTGACGGCAAGTGGGTGGCCTATGACGACAACAATCAAGATCTCTGGCTGTTCGAGGTAGAAACCGGGGAACAGCACATCATTTCCACCAATCAGGAAGGTATCGGAGGTGCCTCCTGGGCACCCGACAGCCGGTGGCTTGCTTTCGAACAACGTGGAATCAACACGTTCCTGCAGATTCATCTCTATAGTATTGAACAGGGAACCTCGACACCGCTCACGACCAATCGTTTCAACAGCGCCAGCCCGGCATGGAGCCCGGATGGGAAGTGGATCTACTTTCTTTCCGACCGGAACCTGCGCTCCAGCGTGGGTAGCCCCTGGGGAGTAAGACAGCCTGAACCCTTCTTTGAGAAACCGATGAAGATCTACCAGGTTGCACTCCAGGAGGGACTGAGGTCTCCATTCAAGCCAAAGGATGAGCTTTACGTCGAGGAGAAGGGTGACAAGGGAAAGACGCAGGGCGATCAGGCAGAAGACAAAGGAGAAGAGGATAAAGACGGGGAAAAGGAAGATAAGAAAGGAACTCCTGCACCGGTCGAGATCACTCTCGACGGTATTGAAGCCCGCCTCCGTGAGGTCCCGGTGAAAGCGGGAAATTACCGTGCCCTCTCCGTCAACAAGAAGGCTCTGTTTTGGATTGCCCGGGATCCCGGGATCGAAGGCAAACGGCATCTCATGGGACTCGAGATCAAGAGGGAGGACCCTAAACCGAAGAAAGTGGTGGAAGATATCAGTTTCTACGAGCTTTCGCTGGACGGGAAGAAGTTCCTGGTGCGCAAGAAGAATGATTTTTATGTCATTGACGCCAAGCCGGCGCCTGCCGGCAAGATTGCCGAGAAGAAGGTCAATCTAAAGGGCTGGGATTTCTCAATCAATGTCCGGGAGGACTGGAGACAGATCTTCATTGATGCGTGGAGGCTGGAGCGTGACTATTTCTACGATTCCGGCATGCACGGGGTCGATTGGGTCGCAGTCCGCGACAAGTACCTGCCCCTGGTCGATCGGATCACAACTCGTGAAGAACTGAGTGATCTGATTGGCCGAGTGGTGGGAGAGCTTTCCGCGCTGCATACCAGCGTGCGCGGGGGTGATCTTCGGGAAGGACCGGACAAGATCAGCGTACCGACCCTTGGGGCGAGACTGGCACGTGATTCGCAAGCCGGGGGCTATCGCATTGAGTACATCTATCGCTCGGATCCCGATTTTCCCAAACTCCTTTCTCCACTCGCCGATCTCGACTTGGGTATCGAGGAAGGCGACATTATCGAAACTGTGAACGGGGTAGATGCCCTGTCGACGGCCCATCTTGGCGCATCTCTTCGCAACCAGGCTGACAAACAGGTCCGGCTGCAGATCAAGTCAGCTGAAACTGGTGAGAGTCGGGATGTCATTGTCATTCCGACCGGAAGTGAGCGGAGTCTGAGGTACCGGGATTGGGAGTACACAAGACGCCTGAAAGTGGAGGAGAAGGGTGGTAGTAAGATTGGATACGTTCACCTGCAGGCCATGGGAAGCCGCGATATCACCGCCTGGTACGAGCAGTTTTATCCGGTCTTTAATCGACAGGGGCTGATTCTGGACTTTCGGTACAACCGGGGCGGTAATATCGACAGCCTTATTTTGGAGAAGCTAATCCGCCGGGCCTGGTTCTTCTGGAAGAGCCGCGCCGGCGAGCCGACCTGGAACATGCAGTATGCCTTTCGCGGACATATCGTCGCGCTGTGTGATCAGGACACCGCTTCGGACGGTGAGGCTGTGATCGAGGGCTTTCGGCGGCTCGGGCTGGGGAAGATCATCGGGATGCGTACCTGGGGCGGTGAAATCTGGTTGAGTTCGACGAACCGGCTCAGCGATGGCGGTTTGGCTCGGGCGCCGATGATGGGGGTCTACGACGCGGAGGGAGAGTGGTTGATTGAGGGCCATGGTGTGGAGCCGGATATCGAGATCGACAATCTGCCTCATGCGACGTTCAACGGTGAGGATGCTCAACTGGATGCGGCGATTGAGCTTCTGCTCGAGGAGATCCGAAAAGATCCCCGGGGCGTTCCGCCGCCTCCACCGTATCCTGATAAGTCGTTTGAGTACCCGCAGTAGGGCTGGCTGTTAGAGACTCAAAGGGTTCTCATGGTCAGTGAAGTGCCGGCCAATTGATGATCACTGTAATCTCTACCGCTTCGGAGTCCTCAATGGGCTCGTTGACGAGGATTCGTTTCCCGTCAGGTGCTACGTCGTAATGCTGCACCTCGTTCAGATCATCCGGTTTCAATTTGAACAACTCGGTAGCGGAACCGAATTCAAATTCGGGTCCTGCCCCCACAGGAGTGCTCATCAGAGTCATATCGGCGCGAAGGTAAAACAGCTCACGGCCATCAGCGGACCATTTGAGCTGGTAGCCACCGTTCCGTGAAACCTGCCAACGAGTGCTTCCTTTTGGTGGAAACGGCTGGACGTATACCTCGTATCGGAATGATTCATCCGAACAGTAGGCGATCCACTTTCCACTCGGGTGAAACTTCGCAGGGTATTCACCAACTGCCGTCTGTACGAATGGAAACGCCTGCCCATCCCCGAAAAGAGGCTGGATCCACAAATCAGACCGGTTCTCGGTGGAGGTCTGCTCATATAGAAGGAACCTTCCGTCGGCAGAGCAATCCAGCGGCCTGACTTCGGCCTCTAATCCGAGAATCAACCGCTCTTCACCGCCCGTGGCCAGAGGTTTCTCAAGAATGTCGAGAGATCCCCTACGGTCGTTACTGAAAAAGATACTGGAACCATCCGAAGACCAAGTCGGGAAGCTATCCACATCGGAGTTGAAAGTGAAACGCCGGGTAGTGCCCAACGAAAGATCTGTCAACCAGAGATCTGAAGTAACTGCATAGGACTCTCTTCGATCTAAGACCACCTTAGTGCTATCGGGAGAGATTTTGAAGTTCTCAAAGAAATCCGGGGGAGCCACTGACGCAAGCCGTTTCCCAGAGCGATCGTACCAGCAAAGCTGTCGCCTCTTCCTACTCATTTGAGAATACACCAGCGTGCCATCATTGGAAGCGGAGAATACGCCGCGACTGAACCCCGGGTCGAACGCAACTCGATCCAAGACCGGTGACGCTTTTGCATTCATTTGCAGACTCTCAGGATCGAATGCCCGGGCCATTAACGTGCCTTTGCTGAGGTAGAGGAGGTAGCCGGGTGGTGCGTAAATGGAATTGGAGCCACATTTGAGAAGGAACTTCAGTTCGTCTGAAAAGATTGAACCCAAGTAGATTCCGCTATTCTCAGCATTCGAACTGACGACCCGTACCAGGTAGTGCTCACCATCTGGTAGAAAGAAGGGCCATCGATGACTGATTTCCCCTCGAGATTGATCCAGGTTCACGATTCGCTTCGCCGGTCCACCCGCCGCTGCCACGGCCTGCAGCGGTTCGAAAAAACCCGGTGATAGAACAATCATTCCATCACTGTTCCAAGTCGCTCCCATGCCAAGAGGGGCCGAGCAAATGCTTTGAATTGCACCGCTGGACAAATCTACTCGCTTCAGTTGTCCGTCCGAGAAGAAGCCCACGGACCGACTGTCAGGGGACCAGAAGGGATGAGAGGCGCCGTCAGTTCCCTCCAGGATCTGCGCTTCGAGTGAATCGAGTGACTGAACACAGACCCTATTCTCCCCTTCAGAAGCCACAACAAAAGCGAGATGCCTTCCTTCAGGAGATACCGAAACAGGGCCGGCATCCGACCCTCGAATGTTGAAACTCATTCCGTCGGGTGCATCGATAGTGAACCGAATCACCTTCGGATCAGAACTGGAAGGCCAGATGAGGAGGATGAGTAAGATTGCGCTAAAGCATGCCATTGAAAAGGCGACAAACCAGGCCAATCTCCGGTTCCAGTTAATTGCATTGGCCTTGTAGTTCGTGACAACTCGGTCAATAGTTGCGCCCACCGCAGCCGATAGCCAACCGTGCCTGCTAACGCCGCTTTCGTGCGCCAGTTGAACGAGAACATTTCGAACATCCTCAGCCGATCGAAACCGCTGGTCCGATTCTTTTGCCAGCAACTTCAGAAACAAATTCCGAATTGAACTTGAGAATTGGCTGAGGTCCGGGTGCTCCAAAAGAATCGCGCCGGCAATTTCGACTGAGGTATTGCCTCGGAAAGGATGGTTCCCAGCCAACATTTCGTAAAGAACGATCCCGAATGAGAACAGGTCGG
>JAUWTT010000148.1 GCA_030614585.1 Acidobacteriota bacterium | reverse complement strand
TTAGCGTAATGCGCGCGGCCTTGCGGCTTCGCTCTCCGAGCTACGCCGTCACAGGGAAGGCCACGCCTCCGCATGCTTGCTGAATTGTTTCGTGGGGTGCACGATCGGTTCACGATGTGTGCCGGGCCCTTTCGTTTATCGATTAGTCGGAGGCAGGTGCTTCAGCTCCTGCGCATCTCTGGAAACTGAGGAATCGCTTCCGTGAAACTCCTCAGCGGTGCGATTTACCTTCAAGACACGTAGGACACTAAGGCAAACCCCTTCGTGCTCTTTGTGGCTTGGTGGTTCGAGTTTCGACCTTAGACCTTCGAGTTTCGAGCTTGTTTCGAACTTCGAATTTCGAGCTTCGAGCTTTAGAATTTGGACCGGGGGCCTCGACTGCCCAACACGAGCCGCTGCTGACTCAAGGTGGTTCTTGTTTACGGCCAGTGGAATCGAGTACTCTCTATCGTCAACCAAGTATCCAAGCGGAGGCACCCCTGGACAAGAAGAACCGCCCTAGCCTTGAAAGCCTCATACTGATTCTCGTGATTGGGATCCTGTCTACGTCGTCAGGATCGATTCTGGTCCGATTCAGCCAGGAGGCTCCCTCTCTTACGATCGCTTTTTACCGGATGCTCTGGGCCTGTCTGCTTCTGGCGCCCTTCTACTGGCTGAGTTCCTCCCCACGCCCTGCGATGATCAACAAAGGTCTTCTAATCGCAGGCTGTGCATTAGCGCTGCACTTCGCTTTCTGGATCGCCTCCCTGCGTTACACCAGCGTGGCTGTCTCAGTGCTTCTGGTAAATACTTCTCCGGCATTGGTTGCAGTGTATTCACATTTCTCCCTCAGAGAGCGACTTACCAGGCGCGGGATCACCGGGTTGAGCCTTGCCCTCTCGGGGAGCCTGGTCCTGGTTTGGGATGATCTCTCTCGGCTCGGCGACTGGCGAGGCGCGACGCTGGCCTTGCTTGGAGCCGTGATGCTTGGAGTCTATCTCCTATCGGGTCGAACCATCAGACAAACGAGGTCCCTAATCCACTACGTCTATCCTACTTACGTGATTGCAGCCGCTGTCCTTGGAATCCTCGTACTGCTTTCAGGCTACTCGTTAACCGGGTTTTCCACCCGCACTTACATATTTCTCTTCCTACTGGGACTTGTGCCTCAGAGTCTGGGACACACATCGTACAATTGGGCTCTCGAGCACCTTTCGGCGACGACCATTTCTACCCTGATTCTGGCCGAGCCGGTGCTTGCCACGATCCTGGCCTGGTGGTTGCTCGGTGAGGAAGTCGGCCCTGTCATAATCGTGGGTGCGGTATTAGTCGGAGCAGGAATCTACCTGGTGTCCCGATGGGGTATTGAGACGGCACCAGAGCGATCTTCAGTCTCGACCAGCTGAAAGGAGAGCGAACCATCAGCTCGTTTGCGACAAAGCTCATGGCACGAATCGGTGGAAACGGTGGGAGTTCTAAGAAAATCGGTGTCATTCCGGTCGCCGTCGTGTTGGCTAACTGCTTCCGAACTTCTGGCCCGGAGAACTCCTCCTGCCAACTATGAAGTTTTGAATCTTCTACGACTTGAGCAAAAGAGAAATCACCACAATGAAGATCAGTAACAGAAGAAGGATGGAAACGTAGTAGAAGGGGCCGAACCCGGGGGTTCCTTTTTCTTCTTGCCTATCCCAATCAGAATACTCCGCCTTGAGCTGCATTTCTTCCGCTGTAAGCGGCCCCTCTGCAACAGTGAAATCGATCGGCTGGAGGTCAATCAGCTTGGGAAGGAAAATGAAGAACGCGGCGATCAGGCAAAGAAACAGAGGAATCAGCCACACGCTGCGACCGTACACGATAACGACGAGCCCTACTGAAACCAGGACGAAAAGCACCAGGAGCAATTGAAAATAGGCCCCGGGAACAGTGGGCTTAAACTCGGCTCCGCAGCGAGGACATTTCAGGCGCCTTTGAAAAGGGCGATGCCAAAGTCGACTTTTGCACACCGGACATAAGTAAGACATCGGTCACCGTCAGTAACGAAGGTAGTAGAGTTCCCGCAGCAGCTGCAAATCAGTAATCGAAGCTGCCACCACAGATGCGACCTTTCGCCGAAGCATCACAACATTGCCCTTTCCATCAGGGTATAGGCGGCTGGTAAACAGGATCACAAATGTCTCTGAATAGGGGTCGATCCAGACGGACGTTCCTGTGAACCCGGTGTGCCCAAACGAGCCCACCGGAAACAGATCGCCCCGATTCGAACTGTATCGAGTATCGACATCGAATCCGATTCCTCTCCAGTCATCCCCACCAACGGGATTTTGAGGCGTTGTCATTTTGAGTACACCCAGAGGGGAGAGCACCCGCACACCACCGTATGTTCCACCGTTGAGGAGCATCTGAGCCCAGACAGCGATATCGTCGACGGTTGAAAAGAGCCCTGCATGCCCGGCTACACCCCCCATGCGAAACGCCCTTGGGTCATGTACTTCTCCCTTGCGCATCTCGCCGTCCTTCTTCCGTTCCGTGGGGGCCACCCGACCAAGCTTTTCACCACCAGGATTGAAACCTGTGTCCGACATCCCCAGGGGCGCAAACACCCGTTGCGGCGCGAACTCTTCCAAGGCACTGCCACTGACTCGATGGATCACCTCGCCCAGCAGGATGTAATTGATATCGCTGTAGCCGAACGCCTTGCCGGCCGGCCGAACAAGTCTCTCCCGACAAGCCAACTGGATCGCCTTCTCGTGACCCTCCCAGTTAGGGCTCAAATCGAGGATCGGCCTGAGACCGGAATAGTGAGTGAGCAGGTGCCCGATAGTCACCTTCTTTTTCCCTCTGCGGCCAAACTCAGGGATGTGGTCAGCCACGGGGTCTCCCAGGGTGAGTTTCCCTTCCTCCACCAGGATCATGACGGAAGTAGCCGTCGCGATAACTTTTGTCAGGGAGGCCAAGTCAAAGATGGAATCAACAGTCAGCGGCTCAGCCAATTCCTCTTCTTTTGATCGATATCCAAACGCCTTGCGGAGAATGACTTTCCCTTTCCTGGCTACGAGCACAACGGCCCCCGGCGTTTCCTCTTCGGCAATGGAGGCCTGAATCACCTCATCCAGTCGCTTCAATCTCTCAGAAGAAACACCAACCGTTTCAGGCTGAGCCATTTGAAGTACCTGGCCGACGACTGGGGAGACCAGGCAGATCCAACTCAGAAGCACTACCGGCCATCCTGTCCGTGAGCGTAACAAATCTGTAGGCGCAATATTCATATCAACAACTCAATCTTCTAAATGCTATCCAATCCTCTCAAACATTGCTCCGGCTTCCCGGATTCTCAGTTCACTCTTCAGTCACATTACCACTTGTTCCTGTAATCTCTTCGACCTCGAATCTCAAAAAGGCCATCCCATCGGGCTCTTCGCCGGCTTCCAGGCGCCCTGCCACCTGCCAGGTATTGAGATCAATTATCGTTACAATATCTGCATTGCTGTTGGCAACAAAAGCCCGATTGCTGACAGGATCGATCACAATACCTATAGGAACCGGACTCAGCTCAAACTGCAGCAGCCGCCCCTCGACTTCCGTTGCGGTAAGCTCCATCGGAATACGGGCTATTTCAGTTCGGTCCGAGCGCGAAAAGACAGCTACATCTCCTGAGCGAGCATTCGAAATCAAAGCATGCTGTCCGTCAGGGGTGAACTTAAGCCGAATAGGAAAGCTTCCGCATTCGAACGTTGCTACAACCTTGAGAGCGTCGGTATCAATGATTGCAACGGTGTCCTTTTCTCGATTTGCCACCCAGAGTTCCTGGCCATCAGGAGTAACGTCCAATCCCTCTGACCCGTTGCCCAATTTCAGGGTCTTAACCAGCTCTTCACCCTGCAAGTCAATAACCGACACACTCCCACTTCCGATATTAGAGACATACGCTGTCTTCTCATCGGGGCTGAGCACAACCATGTGAGAGATCATTTCTCGCGTGCGAATTGTCTTCTCTACTTCTCCCGTTTCGACGTTTACGACCAGGAGCGACTTATTTCCCTCGGCAGTCACCGCAACGCGAGTGCCGTCTTCGAAGAACTGCAATCCGTGAGGACGGCGGAACCGTCCCAAGTCAATAGTTTTGGTGACCTCTTGTTCACACACATCAATGAGCGTCAAACTTGATCCGGGATTCTCTCGCGTTCCGTAGTTCGCAACGACTGCCGTGCCAGAAGGCTCGTGTAATGCGGCTTCATGCGGTGCGACGCCGGTTACCAGAAGCTCGACAACATCACCCCCGTTATCCACATCCAGAATCCGCGCCCTGTTCTCAGACTTGTTCAGTACCAGCAGCCAAGTCTTCACCACACGCGAAGGTTTCTTCTCTTCAATTACTTCCTTGCTGGAACAGGCGCTTATGATCAGGATCAACAGCCAGAATCCGAAAACCCTCTTCCTCATTGAACGCTCCTCACTAAAACTTTATAACAGTACCAGATGTCTTGAATGTGTAAACTGATCGAATACCAGGGAGCAAATCCTTCATGGACAAACTTGATCAATTCAAATTATGGTCACAAGAACTGACCCACCTGCGTGGGATCAGTTCGATACTGGCGTGGGATCAGGAAGTGATAATGCCACCGCTGGGTGCTGAATTTCGCGCTCAGCAGAGAGCGACACTGGCAGGGATCTCGCACAGCAAACTCGTCGACCCGGCGCTCTCGGAATTACTTGACGAGTTGGAAAACGAGGATCTTCAAGAGCTTGAGCAAGTCAACTTGAGAGAGCTGCGAAGACAACATGAAAAGGCGCTTCGGGTTCCTGAAACTCTTGTCAGGGAGTTGGCAGAAGTATCGGCCATCGCTTACGAACACTGGGTAAGAGCCCGTCGTGATTCAGATTTTTCGGTATTCGAACCGTGGCTTAGCAGGATCATCGAACTCAAGAGGGAGGAAGCCCGGTGTATTGCGCTGGGAGGCTCGTCATATGAGACGTTAATGGACGAGTTCGAGCCTTCAGCCAAAGAATCTCAACTCGAAGCGGTGTTCTCGAAAGTTCGGCCCCGCTTGATCGAGCTCCTTCAAAGGATCGACGGTTCGCCAGTCCGACCCAAGAGCCTTGAGGGCGTCTACCCTGTGAAGGAGCAGGATGCTTTCGGGCGAAAGATATTGACCTCGATGGGATTTGACTGGAACGCTGGACGCCTGGACACGTCGCCTCACCCATTTTGCGTCGGCCTGACTCCAAACGATGTCAGGATCACGACTCGCCATACGGAAAATGACTTCAGCAGAGCACTTTTCGGGATGATCCATGAGGGGGGGCACGGACTTTACGAACAGGGTCTCGATGAAGCCAACTATGGATTCCCCGTTTGTGATTCAACTTCTCTGGGCATGCATGAGTCTCAGTCAAGATTGTGGGAGAATCAGATTGGCCGTAGTCGATCTTTTTGGGAACACTGGTATCCACAACTCCGAAAAGCCTTCCCAGGCCAGCTGGATCACCTTTCGCTCGACGACTTTGTCCTGGCCATTAACCAGGTAAGTCCGTCTTTGATCAGGGTTGAGGCGGATGAGGTCACCTATGGTCTCCACATAATCATGCGCTACGAAATCGAGAAAAAGTTGATTTCCGACGAGATCAATGCGCCGGATCTGCCCGATGTCTGGGACTCGAAGATGGAAGAGTATCTGGGGATACGACCTTCCAATGCAGCAGATGGCGTCTTGCAGGACACACACTGGTCGCAGGGATTGATTGGCTACTTCCCCACCTACCTCCTCGGAAACCTTTATGGTGCACAGCTCTTGAATACTGCTTCCAAAGAGATTCCTGACCTGGATAGTCAAACTAGATCGGGAAATATGTCCGGGCTGAAGGAGTGGTTGCGCGTAAATGTTCATACCGTCGGCAGAGCCCTTTCGGCTTCAGACTTGATCAGTAAAATCACCGGGGAGGACTTGAGTGCTAACTACTTCCTGGATTATCTCGACGAGAAGTATAGTGAACTATATCGTCTCTAATCTTATCTTCAGCAGATTCTATTCCTACAGACACGTCGGACGTGTTGGTCTCTTTTTGGCTCTGGTTCTTTTCTTCTTTGCCTGTGTAACGAAGGAAGAACAACATCAGGAGCCACAACTCGAACCGCTTAAGATTGGTGCTGACCGTCTATTCGAAGAGCCGTTCCACACTTGGATCAAAGGAAAGCGGGTCGGCTTGATCACCAACCAGACGGGTGTTGATAGTTCCCTTCATCCGGTGGCGGAACTCCTCGCCGACGATCCTGAAGTTCAGCTCACAGCGCTTTTTGGCCCGGAACATGGAGTTTCAGGCGAATCCCAGGCCGGCTCGAAGGTTGCGGACGGCCCCAAGGTCTTCAGCCTGTACGGTGATCGAAGGGCCCCTGACGCCGAGATGCTGAAAGATGTCGACCTGCTCATTTTCGATATCCAAGACGTGGGCAGCCGATTCTACACCTACATCTCGACCATGTATGAGTCGATGAAAGCGGCGGCTGAACACGGGAAGCCCTTCATCGTGCTGGACCGCCCAAACCCGATCGGAGGCACTCAAGTTGAGGGCCCCGTGCTGGAAAAGGGGCATGCATCGTTCGTGGGCATCTTTCCGATTCCAATACGCCACGGTATGACCGCGGGTGAACTCGCGCAACTCTTCAACACAGAGTCAGATCTGAAACTCGATCTGCAGGTGGTCCCCTTGCTGAACTGGGACCGGTCCGACTGGGCCGGTACAGGTTTGCAGTGGATAGCTCCCTCCCCCAATATGCCCACTCCCCAAACGGCGGTCCTGTATCCCGGATTCTGCCTGATCGAAGGGACAAATCTGTCGGAAGGACGAGGCACGACGAGGCCATTTCAGTTGATCGGTGCCCCCTGGCTCAAGGCAACCTTGCTGGCCGGCCGTCTGAATGATGCAGAAATTTCGGGAGCTTTTTTTCGGCCACAGAGGTTCACCCCGATGTTCTCGAAACACTCGGAACTCTCCTGCGCGGGGATTCAGATTCATGTCCTCGATCACGCCGTCTTTGAACCGGTCTCGACGGCACTCCAGTTTATTCGGGAAGTGATACAACTCCATCCGAATGAACTTGAGTTTAGAACTGAAGCTTTTGATCGTCTCATCGGCAATAGCTGGGTCCGGGAGGCGCTGGAAGAAGGTAGCGATGTCGAATCGATTGAGGCTCGTTGGCAGGGTGAACTCGAGGTATTCAAGAAGAAGCGAGAGACATATCTGCTCTATTGAGCGGGGTTGGATACCAGATGCCGGGACTAACCACCAAGCCACCAAGAACACCAAGAGGAACAGGCTCTTGTTTCTTGGTGATCTTCGTGTCTTTGTGGTAGATCTTCTTAACCCGATTACCGATTACCCTCCTTCGCTCTTCGAGCTATGGAGGGCAGGCCGATCACTACTTACTTCTTACTGCTTACTTCTTACTACTTACTCCCCTACCTCCCCCCCAATACTCCCGGTACTCATCCAGTAAGTCGCCGAATTCAGGAGTGTAGCGAATGCTGTCAAACTCGGAACTAACGGCCCTCAGGTTTCCAAGGACAAGGGGTACATACTTTTGCGGTTGCCGTTCGAAACACCCCCTCAAGGCCTTCAAACTCTTCTCTTTCTCCGACTTCAAGGCGAACAGGACAGACAACCTGAAATAGGCCCGCGGATCCTCGGTCTCGAGTTCGACCGCCTTCAGATAGTGCTCCAGAGCCTCATCCGGTTGACCCAGCCGCTCGAGAATCACAGCCAGATTCACCTCAGCCTCCGCAGATTCAGGCTTCAGCTTCAGAGCCCGCTCCAGGAGCGTACGAGCCAGTTCCGGTTTCTTATGGTTGGCCAGCAGGGAAGCCAGATTCAGGATGGAGTCAAAATCGTCAGGATCATATTCGATCGCCTTCTGATACGCTTCCAAGGCCTCGTCTTCTCTTCCAAGCTCGGACAGAACATCTCCCAGGTGACCCCAGACCAAGGCGATTGTGGGGTCTTTTGAAAGCGCTCTGCGCAGTAACTGAGCGGCCTCCTTTAAGCGTCCCTGTTTCTTGGCGACGACTCCCAGATTCGCAAGGTTTTGCGGCGAGTTGTCAGATACTTTCTCTAACCGTTGCTGCGCACTGTCAAGCTCGTCTGATTCCAGGTAGAGCTTCCCCAGATGCTGGGCGACCTCTGGATTTCCAGGGTCAATTCTCTCAGCTTCCAGTAGCTGGACCTCTGCCAATTTGACGTCACCCAACTCGAGGTAGGTGAGGCCAAGCAGCAGATGAGCCTGAAAGTCGTTTGGAGAATTCACCAAATGCCGTTTGTAGTTCTCGGCTGCTTCCTGGAAACGACCCAGATTCTGTTGCGTCAGGGCAAGATTGTAGTAAACCGCGACTGGTGACGGGTGCAGTTCCAGGATCTTCTGGTAAGCCTGCAGGGCCTTTTCGTATTGGCCACCTTCATAGTGAAAGTGGGCGAGTTCCTCCCAGGTGCGATAATCCTCCGGATCCAGGG
>JAUWTT010000067.1 GCA_030614585.1 Acidobacteriota bacterium | reverse complement strand
TTTCTCAGCCTTTCCCTGGGACGGTTCGCCCCAAGGAGCGTTTGCACCGGATGCTGCGCCGCAGGCGGCCGCACCCACTGCCAGGCCCTTCAACGCGTTTCTTCTGCTCTGTGTCTTGTTTGCCATGTGAACTGAACCTCCTGACCATACTGGATATCACGGAGCAGGCTTCTTGGAAAGTCGGATGCCGGGCGGTTCCCTTTGTCGTAAGCTTTATCGTGAACCTGGTCGATTCGTCCACCCGAGCTTCCGACAAAGTTCGCGATTAAGTTCACGATTAAGTTGAAGACGAAGCTGAAGGAGGGCCGATCCCCCCTTTGTCGTAAGCCTTGTCGTAAACCTGGTCGATACGTCCACCCGAGTTTCCGACCAAGCTCGCGATTAAGTTCGCGACAGAGAATGCCGGATGCCGCGGCGAGATGAATCTCGCCGGCCGCTCTGCCGCTGAGTTCCCCACAGCGCGATTGGTTAATGTTCTGGTTGATTTTGTGAATCGTAAGAACTACCTTGTCTGAAAGAAGAGTAACCAAGGAGGGGCACGTCGATGGGCACAAATGAAATCCCAAATCGGACTTCTATGGTTCGAAGAGAAGTGTTTGCAGGTGTAGGTATATTAGCAACAAGCACTTTGTTTCGTCATCCCTCAGCCCGTGTAAAGGCGCCCCAACTCCCGTTGCAGGAAGGTACCAACCTCTATACGCGATTGGGAGCTCGTCCTCTGATCAACTGCAAGGGGACCTTCACGATCATCACCGGCTCGCAGACATTGCCTGAAGTCAAGGAAGCAATGTTTGAAGCTTCTCGACACTACGTTCACCTCGACGAGCTCATGGAGGTAGTCGGACGGCGTCTTTCGGAACTGACCGGGGCGGAATGGGGAATCGTGAGCGCGGGATGTTCAGCCGCGGAGACGCCGGCAACTTGCGCGTGTGTTGCCGGAGGCGATCCTGAGAAGATTCAGCGCCTTCCTAATCTGCAGGGACTTAAAGACGAAGTTATCATCCCGCGCTATTCACGTAATGTGTACGATCACGCAATCCGTATGGTTGGTGTCCGAATTGTCGAAGTGGAGAACATGGCACAATTGCAGGACAGCATGGGGCCCAGAACGGCGATGATATACATTCTTGCCTGTCCGGAAGACAAGGGGAGTTTTGGACTCGAACCGATAGCGGAGGCTGCCCGTACACGCGGTGTTCCCGTATTCGTTGATGCCGCTGCCGAGGGCCTGACTCCTGAGATTCATTTGAGACGTGGAGCCGACCTGGTCGCTTATAGCGGTGGGAAGGCCCTGCGAGGACCTCAATGTGCCGGGCTCCTGCTTGGAAACAAGAAACTCTGTCAGGCCGCCTGGCTTCACAGTGCACCTCACCATGCCTTCGGACGCTCGATGAAGGTAGGGAAGGAAGAGATCATGGGAATGCTGGCAGCCACCGAGATGTGGTATCAGCGGGAGCATGAAGCCGAATGGAGAGTGGGGGAGTCCTGGCTGGACCTCATGGCCCGGAGTGTCGCCTCCGTCCCTGGAGTCTCAACGGAGGTTTTGCAGCCGGGGAGCTTATCCAATCACTCCCCTCGACTAGCCGTTCGGTGGGATGGCACTCGCTTGGGCGTAAGCGGTGAAGAAGTGTACAGACTTCTCTTGAATGGTGAGCCACGAATCATCCTTGCCGGCAGCCGAGGTCGGTTCCAAAACAGCATGGAGAACAGCTCGGTAGAGGTGATGCCCTGGATGATGAAGCCGGGTGATGCCGAAACGGTTTCAGGGAAACTTCATGAAATCCTGTCGAGTCCCCCCAAGATCGAACGCCGCGAGATCCGTGGGAGTCGTACCGCCAGGGTATCCGGCCGCTGGGAGGCCACGCTCGAATTTGTGCTCGGCCGCGCCGGCCACACTTTTTACTTTGACCAGGAAGGTGAGAAGCTCCTTGGAACTCACCTTACGAAGGCCCTGTCAGGTCCTCTTCGGGGAGTTGTTGACGAGAATCGGCTTGAGTTCAGCAGTTCGCAGTCATACGAGGGGGCTCGTTTTCGCTACCGCTTCACCGGCGAGATTAGTGACGGCTCTATGAGTGGCGAAGTCGATCTTGGTGAGTATGGGAAGGCACGCTGGTCGGCCCACGGCATGACTATGCCTGATCAACCTGTCCTGTGTGTCGTTATCACAAGATACAATCTCATTGGGCCCAGCTGCCGCTGAACAAGGAAGTGGAGTTTGGAGAGAACTCTTTGGCAGGCTGAGGGAGATTTTACCTGAGAATGTTCTCCAAGCGGGTCTCGTTCTTTTCGTCGTAGGTTTTCTGATAGTAAATCTCTATCTTGAGCGCGCCGGAACCAGGAGATGAAGTCGTGAAGCGGCCCGGATTCGGGAGACTGAGGTAATGACGGACCAGTTCAATCTTCTCAATGACTTGCTGGTCGCTTACCTCGCCAGTGGGCTGATTATCTACATCTTTCATCGGGTCGGCCAGTCGGCGATCATTGGCTTTCTGGTGACAGGAGTCCTGGCAGGGCCCAATGGACTCGGGTTGGTATCGGATCCCAAAGCAGTCCATGTCCTAGCCGAAATCGGCGTCATGTTACTTCTTTTCTCGATCGGCCTGGAGTTTTCCCCCCAGAAACTGGCAGGTCTTCGAAGAATTGTCCTGGTCACCGGCCCGCTCCAGATACTTGCGACCGTTTCCGTCGCGTTGCTCGCCACAAGCCTGGCTGGGATGTCCCTGGTTCAAGGTATTGCGATCGGTTTCTTCGCCGCGATGAGCAGCACGGCCATGGTCGTCAAGATCCTCCTGGACCGGGGTGAACTCGACTCGATCCAGGGGAGAGCTTGTCTGGGCATCTTGATTTTTCAGGACCTGGCCGTTGTACCGATGATCATCTTAATCCCCCACTTGGCCGATCGAGGTAATACCTGGTCGAGTCTGCTCTTGGAGGTTTCACTTTCTTTTCTGCTCCTGGGTGGCATTTTTGTGGGAGCTCGTCGACTGTTTCCCATTCTCATGCGGCATATCGTCAATGTTCGTAGCAAAGAACTCTTCGTGATTGCTGTAATCCTTTCTTTTCTGGGAACAGCCTGGTTGGCTTCCCTCTCGGGATTCTCTATGGAATTAGGCGGTTTTCTGGCGGGACTGATCCTCTCCGCTTCTGAATACAGTCAGCAGATATTTTCAGAAATCCGCCCCCTGAGAGATATCCTGAACAGCCTGTTTTTCATTTCGATCGGAATGTTGGTTAACCCCGAGTATCTGCTGCAAAACCTGCCTCTGCTGACAGTGGTGGTTCTTTTGCTGCTGTCCGGAAAAGCCTTGATCGTCACCGCAGCGGGCTTGCTGACCGGAATTTCTGCACCGGTGGCGATTGTCGCCGGCCTTTCCCTTGCTCAAGTAGGTGAGTTTTCCTTCATCATCCTGGAGGAAGCATCACGAGCCGGCCTGGTTTCCTCACAGTGGTATCAGATCCTGATCTCGTCTGCGGTCGTCACCTTGATGGTAACGCCGGCCCTGGTTTCGGGTTCCCGGCGCCTGGCGTCCTTGCAGTTCGCTCAGCGAATCGACCTCTTTTCGAGCCGGGAGAAGAGGCTTTCGGAACTCGATGAGCAAACCTCCGAGATGACGGATCACGTGATCATCTGCGGATTCGGTGTCAGCGGGATGAATGTGGCCAAGGCGCTCAAAACCCTCCGCATACAGAACCTGGTGCTGGACCTGAATCCCCAGGTCGTCCGCTTGGGGCGAAGCCGGGGCGACACGATATTCTTCGGAGATTGTACCGACAGTTCGATTCTGGAGCACGCAGGGATCGGGTCGGCCCGGGCACTCGTTCTGGCAATCTCGGATCCATACTCAGCCAAAAGGACCGTGCGGATTTCCCGGAGTCTCAATTCCGAAATCCTGATTCTGGTTCGAACGAAGCGAGTGTCGGAGATCGATGAGTTGTACGACGCGGGTGCCGATGAAGTGATCCCGGAAGAGTTCGAGGTTTCCATCGAGATGATGACTCGGATCCTGCGGAGCTTTAACTTCCCACGGGACCTGATTGCAGCAGAGGTGCGGCGAATTCGAGAAGACCGATACGGAGTCTTTCGCGAATCCAAGGCAACTGTTCCCCGGCTTCGTCTGAGTTCTACACTGGGTGTCTTTGTAGAGACGGTCGTGTTGCCCGAGGATTCCCCTTTGGCCGGCAAACAAATCCTGGAGACCCAGCTGCGCGAGAGGACGGGGGCGCTGATTCTGGGAATCATCCGTGCTGGGAAACCGCTCAACAACCCGGGAGCAGACGAACACCTGCACTCAGGAGACAGCCTTGTCCTCAGCGGAACGAAGCAGCAACTCCGAGCGGCGATCGAGTTCGTCAAGTCATCGCCCGGCCGAATCTAGCACACAGTTTCTTGCTTCTTGCCACTGTGTGTGGAAGAGGTGCTGCGCGGCCAATCTTCTCGCGAGTATCCGCAAATAAAGGATGCGGAGGCGCCTGGCACCGAACCCCCGAGAATATCAGCTCCTTATTCACCCTGACTGCGACGCAACTCGCCAATCCCAAGCTTGCTGTTCTGCCCGTGGTGCTCTCCACTAATGTGCAGTTTGTCCCGATGGCTGTTTGCCTTTGCCCCCGACCAGAAAAGGTAGATGAGAGCAGCAACAATTATAACGGCTCCAATAATTAGAGATACTGACATCTGTGCTTCCTTTCACGCTTTGAAAAAAACACGCCCGCACTCTTGGGCCGTTTCTTTCATCCTGCTCCTGACAAATTGCTATGGTATGAGTGTAACCGCTGTGATAGGTTAAGAAAAATAGATAATTCAATCAATACGCATAGCTTTATTCGATAGATGGGGCGTGAGATGAAGACTGTGTCAGTCGTTTCGGTTTGAAAAGAGACTTCTGCCCAGGCCTACCTGAAAATGGTTTCTCGTGCTCGTTCCAGGATCGCCATCACGGCTGGATGCTTCACCCTTTTTTCAAGTGAGATCGCATAGAACTGTTCCTTGACCTCGGGCAGCCGCCCAACGTACTGCAGGCCGTATCTTCTCTTCACATCTTCTCTAATGACAGAAGGAACGGGAACCAGACCGAGTCCGGCCTGAGCAAAGATGATTTGAAGTGCACTGTCATCAAACTCGCCTTTGATCAAAGGGTGCATCTCCCTCGATTCAAACCACTGATCGAGGGATTTTCGAAGAACGGTCCTGGAAGTTGGAAATAGAAACGGAGCTCCGTCCAGCGAGTCCGGGAAATTGCCCTGATAGACACCGGCGAGGGAGGGCGTACCCAAGATCGTGATGTTACATTCTCCGAGCTGGTGACTGAATGCTCGTACGTTCACATCTGGATTCAACCGATGGTCTGACAGCACAACATCCAACTCATGGACGGAGAGTTTCATTAACAGATCGCTTGGTTTGCCCTCCGTGCAAATGAGATGGACCGGTTCGTCCAGACTCAGAGCAGGCTCTAGCACGCGGTAGACGATCAACTTCGGAACCACATCGGCAATTCCTACTTTTAGCCGCGTTGGTTTTCCGGCCGGCTGGTCCCTGATCGTAGCCAACATTTCATGACCAAGCGAGAAGATGTCGTCTGCGTATTGAAATACCAACTGTCCAGTTTCCGTAAGGGTGAGATAGCGTCCGGTACGTTCAAACAGCTTTTCCCCGAGAGCATCTTCCAGTGTACGCAACTGAGCGGATATGGTTGGTTGTGCCAGCCTCAGTTTTTCGCAAGCGGCTGTAATGGTCCCTTCCTTGGCCACCGTCCAGAAGTAGAAAAGGTGATGATAGTTGAGCCATTCCATCAAGCATATTATACATAGCTGATATCTATTATTCGACAGCTTATATCTGTTTTGTCTATACACTGTGCTCGAAATGCTCTGGGCGTTTGGTTTCTTCTAAGCCGTGTAAAAGAGATCCAGATAACCGAGAATCTATTTGAAAGAGTGGTGAACGACAAGATAGGATTGTGGACAAATGTGTGGTTTGGAAAGGAATTCTGCCTACCACCGAAATTTGGAGATCTGGTCAGCTGGGAGGCAGTCGGGATAAATGCGATCACTTCTGAGAATACGTTCTGCTGATTTTGGGATCGACCTGGGGACAGCGAACACTCTCATCTATGAGAGACAGCGGGGTCTTCTGGTCAATGAGCCCTCCATCGTGGTGGTCAACACCAGGACAAAGCGCACCGAGGCCGTCGGCGCAGAAGCCCGGGGAATGCTCGGCAGAACTCCTTTCAACATCGATGCAGTGTACCCCCTCAAGAATGGTGTGATCGCGGATTTAGATCTGGCCAGTGAAATGCTCAAGTACTTCCTTCGGAAGGTAGCAAAGGGAGTCAGTATTTTCGGTTCACGGATTGTGATCTGTGTGCCCTCGGAGACAACTCAAGTCGAAAGAAGGGCTGTGAAGCAAGCGGCCTTGACGCTGAGAGCTCGTGAAGTCTTCTTAGTGGAGGAACCGATTGCGGCTGCACTGGGGGCAGACCTGCCCGTTTCCGAGGCCCGCGGATCCATGATCGTGGATATTGGTGGAGGGACAACAGAAATCGCGGTCCTAAGCCTTTGTGGCTTCGTTTGCAAAGGTTCCGTTCGGGTGGGGGGCTACCACATGGATGAGGCAATCATCCATTACATCCGCCGAAAATACAATCTACTGATCGGGCAGTCCACTGCCGAGAAGGTTAAGATGGAAATCGGGTCTGCTGATAAACTTCCGAAAAGTATTAGGGCTGACGTTAAAGGTAAAGACCTGGTCCAACAGGTGCCGAAGGTGCTGTCCGTTGAGTCCCTTGAGATCCAGGAGGCTCTCTCGCGAACCGTCTCATCCATTGTTCGCTCAATCAAAACTGTGTTGGAAAGAACTCCCCCCGAACTTTGCGGGGACATCGCCGAAAGTGGGATAGCCGTGACGGGCGGTGGAGCATTGCTGAGGGGCTTCGATCGACGAATTGAGAGGGAAGTCGGCATTCCAATTCGAATTGTTGAAGACCCGCTACTTTCCGTTGTTCGCGGAACTGCCAAGCTTCTGAATGAAGAATCGTTACTTAAGCGAGTCTGCCTTCGCGGAGTCTGATTGTGCGCCGAGATTCTGTTCGGGCGTAATCGGTGCTGTTCCCACCGGGTCACTGAGATTACCTTACGCCCTCGTCTAGGTTCTTCTGTTCGCTGCGTTCACTTGTCTGGTTAGTTCAGATCCGTTCGCAGCGCCCTCCGGAAAGCAACTTCGCTCCGGACAGTTGAAATTGAGCTTGCTATCCGGCTGTGCTCACTGCCGACCCTGGCCGCGGCCCTGTCCCCGCCCTCTGCCACGGCCCATTCGCCGCGGGCGACGTTCTAATTGCTGATCAGGATTTTCTGCATTCTCCTGAGTCGATTTGTTCTCATCCGCACAAGGTCCAAGGCCTCTGCCACTTCTCGGCCCTGCCCCTTCAGGTCCAGTTCTATTACGTCCTGGCATCTTGGTCACTCCTTTCTTCGGACTGGCTGGTCAAATCAGTCCCCTGTGAGGTTATCGCAATTCGCATGGACCCACTCCTCGCTTTCAGTTGATTTCTGTTCTTATCAGAATGGGACTGGCCATCTCTTCGCCGCAGCTTGCAGCCGGGCATCAAGAATCCCTCATCGTTGATCCTGCCACACAGAAAAGCACGCAGAATCGCCTCTGTGGTCCCACAGACGTGTGGAATCACCCCAACAGCTCTCGCTTCCAGGATTAGTTCCAAAGACCTGGAAATGGCCCCGCAGATCAGGATCTCTACGCCCAGATCAGCCACGTACTGGGCGCGATCGGTCAGTTGGTCTTCTGTCAGCGTCGTGAGGGCCCGAGCGACTTCCGTCGAATCTTCGATGTCGATGACGAGAAGCTGTTTCGCCACATCAAACACCGGGGAAACCCGTTCCTTCCAAACTGGAATTGCTATTCTCACACCCTCCTCCCAGCACGAGGCTTGCCAAAGAGTGTGCAGCCCCGCCTCTTTGTATAAGCCACTCATAATTAAGTAATTAGGTGATCGTGGAGATTTAGGGGTTCCTGCACACTACCGCAAATCGCGAGGCTGGGACTCTGCCAATTATCGCTTTCTGCATCGCTTGTTTCGAACTTCGGATTTCGAGCTTCGAGCTTCGGGCTTGGACTGTGCAGCCAAGCGTTAGTGGTATCTGAGTGGGATATTCATCACGATTGCCTGCAGCTTGTTCATTGCCTCCACGTATCTCCGAAAATAGATCTCAGAGATCTTTGACTGGATCGCGTAACCCATCCGGGGATCATCTTCAAGGAGTTCCTTGAGTACAGAGGCCTGGATACACAAGAGCTCGCAGTCTTCAGTACTCTGGGCAGTCAAAACGTAGGAGTCCAGAGAGAAGGAAACACATGAGCCGAAAATATCGCCTTGAGTGAGTTCGTCGATCATGATGTTGACTCCGCGATCACCGGGGAGCCGAAGCGAAACCTTGCCGCTGAGAACAATGTAGATGTCCTTGGCCGGTTCGCCCTTCTGGTAGACGATGTCACCGGGCTTGAATCTGATCAGTTGTGCGGCGTCACTCAGTACATCGACTTGGTCCGGACGCAAGAACTCGAAGACTTCGTCTCGCTTGAGGCTTGCGATACTCATTAGACCCTCCTTTTTGATTGAATCTGTCCCGTGCGTTCCGTTTCCCTGATTCAGGGGTCCGGGCTCCTCGGAACCAGGCTCACGTAAACCGGCTTGAGGAGGCTTTACCAGGTTCTAACTCCTTTCCTAGCAAATTCCATTCCATGGATGGAGGACGAGTTTCTGGCACGGACCTCTTGTATCGATGACGATCTGTTTCGCCAGGTATTGGTGCATTCTAGCCAGTAGTTCTCCTCTGAAAGCACAGAGCTTTCAGTTGGGAGTGTCAGGAAAACTACAGGTTGAATCGTTGCAAGATGCAATGATTGGCACTTTCGGGATTGCATCCTGCGAACCAAAGTTGCAAACCTTTAAGACCAGGATCTCTGACACAGGTGCCTTCTCAAATCCTCGCTCATTCATTTCCAGGGTGCTCTGAGCCATAATCTGCGGTCATTCCGGTTCTCAGCTTGGCATTCTGCTTCTGTGTAAGACGTCAAACACACCATCCTTAGACGGCCGACGGGCGAACCTTTCCTACGGCACGGAACTTGCCTTTTCAATAGCAGGATAGGTGGTTGGTATTTCTGGCCGGCCGATCCTTGGCAGCATCGTCGGAAAAACGGGGCAAAGGCGTAAGACGAAGGGATGAACAATGGCGAAGATAGCGATCCTTGGGTGCAAACGAATTCAGGATAGTCTTTGTGTGGCATGGGCCCAAGCCAAATGCATGCAACGAGGTGTGCCCTGGAAACGGTTCATGTTATGAGAATGTATCTTGACTGTGTTCCTTGTTTCGTTCGTCAGGGTTTGGAGTTGGTCCGAAACACAACGGATGATGAAGCCCTGCAGGAAAAAACGCTTCGTGAAATGCTGCTGGCTATCAGCCGAATAGACCTGTCCCAGTCACCCCCGGCCATGGGCCAGATCTTGCACAGGCTTGCCCGATCGCTCCTCGGCGAAGAGGACCCCTATCGCCTGATAAAAGATCGGTTTAATGAGCTTATCCTCAAATCTTACCCGAGCTTGAAGTCGCGCGTTGAAGACTCGCGCGACCCGCTTGATACCGCTGTTCGTCTCGCTATTGCGGGTAACATCATTGATTCAGCCGCCAAGAGTCATCTGTGTGAAACTGACGTCGAGAACGCAATTCAGGATAGCTTGGAACTGCCACTGCGGGGAGATCTTGAATTGTTTCGGAGGGCGGTGGAGAAGGCAGGGAGAATTCTCTATCTCTGTGACAACGCCGGAGAAATCTTTTTTGACAAACTCTTAATTGACCAACTCCCCTATGAGAAAGTCACCGTTTCCGTGAGAGGTTTCCCCGTGATAAATGACGCAACGATGGTTGACGCCAAAGTTGCGGGGTTAACTACCCTCGTCGAGGTGATAGATAACGGGTCTGATGCCCCAGGCACGCTTCTAGACGACTGCAGCCGTGACTTTCGGCAACGGTTCAGAGAAGCTGACCTGGTGATCGCCAAAGGCCAGGGTAACTATGAGAGTCTTAGCGAAGTGACGAAGGAGATCTTCTTTCTCCTCAATGTGAAATGCACGGTCATTGCCAGGAAACTTGGCTACGACATTGGTGACATGGCCCTCTGCGGGCCGCTCCACCACTCGGAAGGTTAGAAAGAGGCGCTGTGAAGTGACTGAACGACTCCTATTATTCCTGGGATCCGGCCTCTTTATGATGTCCTGCGCGCTATCCGGGAGTTTGCCAGGTGACAGTCAGTGCCTGACCGGGGTCATAGTTGACACGTCTTCCAAAACGCCCGTGGAAGGGGCTCTTGTGAGGGTGATCGAACTGGGGCGCAAGGCCCGGAGTGATGACGAAGGCAGGTTCAAGTTCCCAGGTATGCCTCAGGGAGATTTCACTCTTTGTGTGCATCGTGCGGGATATGGAGCCGAGCACCTGTTGGTCAATGTCCCCGACTCTGGCGACATTCGAGTTGCTCTGGTCCCTGGATATCAATTCCAGGACGAGATCACAGTGTCGGCAACCCCTTGGGTGGATGAACCGTTGCGAATCCCCCAGCAGATTGACGTGCTAGACGACAGTAGGATTAGGGTTTCATCTGACGGTTCCGTGGCACGTTTGGCAGGAAGCGTGCCCGGAGTCCGAACTGCCTACACCGGGGATTCCGCCTCAAAGCCTGTGATTCGAGGACTTACCGGGAATCGCATCCGGGTTTTGAACGATGGCTTTCCGACCAGTGACCAGCAGTTCGGCATCCGTCACCAACCCAATGTCGAAGCTTTGGGAACAGAACGAGTGGAGATTGTTCGTGGCCCGGCCAGTGTGCTCTTCGGTGCCAATGCCATGGGAGGTGTAGTCAATCTGATTCAACCACCGCTACCCACCGCAGAGGGTGCCCGGGCCGTCGTCCACGGTGAGCTGTATGGCGGCTACGCCGGCAACACAGATGGCGGTACCGGTTACATGCGATTGGAGGGTGCAGTCGGGGGCTTTGGCTGGAGAGGTTCATTGTTTCGCCGGTCCTTCGGAGATATTCACACGCCGACCGCGAGGCTTGATAACACCGACTTTGATCAGACGAATGGTGATGTAACGGTCGGCTTCACGGGTTCTCGGGGAAGTGCCCGGATTCGTTGGAATCACTGGCAGAACAACCTCGGCTTCTTTCGGCCGAAGGACTTTCGAGTCGATCTAAACAACGATCTGATTGCAGTTGATACTTTTGTTCCCACGAAGGTGGGAAACTTCGAGTTCGCATTAGGCTACCAGAACAACATCCGCAAGGCTTTTCCTGCTGCGCTGGGAGGGAAGCCTTCCGTACATCTGGATCTCGACAACACGGTCTTTGATGCTCGTTTCCACCACAGGCGCTCCGGAGTGCTGCGAGGGTCGATCGCTGTACAAATCGTGGCTGAGGAGAATACGCCTCTTGCCCTGGGGGAGCTACTTCCCAAGTATGAGAACGATTCGTGGGCGGTCTCGTTTTTTGAACAGGCTGGGTGGGAGGCGGGTGGGTTGGAGGATCGTTGGCTTCTCAGCTTCGCTCTACGCTACGATAACAAGAATCTGGAGGTT
>JAUWTT010000271.1 GCA_030614585.1 Acidobacteriota bacterium | reverse complement strand
TCTCCCTTGGGAAGCTCTAAACTGGGAGTACCGCTCCTTGAGAGCCTCTTTGAAAAACGAAAGCCCAGTGAGAACCGCGGGGCGGCTGTTCAATTTGGGGGCGACCTATCTAGAACTGGGGTGGTGGCGTTTCGGTTCAAACCTGAATAGAAAGTGCCTAAACTACGCGCAGCAGATCGGAAACGCTGAACTTGAGATCTACGCCCAAACAAACATAGCTATTGAACTCCGGAAGAAGGGCCAACACGGGGAAGCCGTTTCTGTTCTTGAGAAGGCACTCCGCCTAAACAGAAGGTTGAACAAGAACCCTCATCTGGAAGTCGAGCTCAATATCGAACTAGCTAAGAATGCTGTTTATCAACTTCATCTGGGTAAGGCACGGACCCATCTTGCGCACTTGTCGGAACTGATTCGGCCGGACGAGGTGTTCTCGTCTTCGGCTGATGTCCAGCTATTGTCAGGCTGGCTATGGATTCTTTCGGGAGACGCACAGAAGGCCGAGGCTCTAGCCGAGAAGTTGCGCTCGCGGGAGATTCCCAGAGAGGCAGGAAGGAACTATCTGCTTTCCGGCCGGGCTAAGCTCGCTCAACACGATTTCAAAGGTGCCATGGAGGATGCTAGTCTGGCCCTGCAGCATTTCCCTCACTCCGCTCCCTATTACAGGGCCAGGGCAAGGCTACTCCAGGGTGAGATTACTCTTCAGGACCCGAGTCTCGCCAAAGCCGGACCCTATATCAGGGACGCACTTCGGATTTCAAAAGAGCATTTCTACACCCCGCTCCTGGCTACAGCTTACATGCTCAGAGCAAAGTGGCTGGCTCATACTGACCGGCCGGTTGATGCCCGGGCTCACTGCTTAAGAGCTCAGCAGGTATCGTCTGCCGTTGAAAGGCCGATGCTTCAAGCCGAGATCTGCAGCACCCTTGGCGCAATCGAAGCCCGAACTCGCAATCACGAGAAGGCGATCAAACACTTTTTAAGGGGGAGTGAAATTCTCCGAGAGAGCTGTCGCTTACTGCCTTCGGATATTCAGGGAGCTTTTCTTGCGCGTTACCTTGAACCGATCGAGCAGGAACTTTCGAGATACAGCACCAATCGATCTCAGAGTTCGTCCCATCTTCTAAACTCTGTCAACGACTTTGCTCTGGCGGTGAAAGACGTCGAGAATCGCGGCGCCCTTGCAAAAACCATTCTGCGATTCATTTCGAGAGAGATTCCCGGGACATCGGTCAACCTGTATTTCCGATCTGACGAAGATCGGCACTTTCACTTGGCGGGATCGATCGGTAAATGCAGACGGAGCGGCCGTCACCTACTTCAAAAGGGCAAGTCTTTGCGTGAAGACATTCAACCTCTCTCCTACGATGGAGTGTCTGCCCTCGCTCTGTTCCTGCGTTCTGGAGAATCTGCCAGCGGGCTCCTTTACACGGAGCGGACCGGATCGGTATCTGAAGCGGAATTCGATTACCTTAAAACGCTGAAGTCCATCACCGACCTGTTGCCACAGCAGGGAGGGAATGGACAGAAGGCCCCTGCCGTGATTGTTTCCGGACTTGAGTTAAAGGATGGACAAACGATCGTCGGCAAACATAGCAGCATGAGGAGAGTGTTTGACGAAGTCCGCCATTCAGCCAAATCCAGAGCGATTGCATTGATTTCGGGAGAAACCGGGACAGGGAAGGAGTTGGCTGCCAGAGCAATTCATGACTACAGTTCAAGATGGAACGGAACCTACCTGCCCATCAACTGTGCTGCGATCCAACGGGACCTGATAGAGAACGAACTGTTTGGGCACAGTGAGGGCAGCTATACAGGAGCCGGCAGGTCATCTAAGGGAGTCTTTGAAGCTGCCTCCGACGGCACACTCTTCCTCGACGAGGTCTCAGCAATGCCACTTGAGCTCCAGACACGTTTTCTGCGCGTGCTGGAGACGAAAAGAGTTCGGCGGTTGGGAGAGGTGAAGGAGCGGGTGATAGACACCCGAATCGTCGCTGCGACGAACCAGAACCTGCGAGAACTGGTGAGAAAGGGGCACTTCAGAAGTGATCTCTATCATCGCCTCAACGTACTTCAGATAGAGCTTCCTTCCCTTCGATCGAGGCTCTCAGACGTCCCAATCCTTTGCAGCTACTTTCTGGCCAACCTGAATCGCCAAGAGGATAGAAACGTCCACATGGCCAAGGAAGCTCTGGCAGTTCTTGGAAGTTATCGATTCCCTGGAAACGTGCGGGAACTCAAGAACATCATCGAAAGCCTGTATTACAGGGCAGACAATACAATCACGGCCGAAGCGATTCGCTCCAGGCTCATGGGGCCCACGTCCGCACACTGCATAGATAATGACCAGATTGCCGAAATCATGGACGAGTTGGCTTCGGGAAGAGCCAACTTCTGGGACGCGGTTCGTCGACCTTTCCTCAACCGCGACCTGTCACGAGGGGATGTTCGCCGGATTATCTCGCTTGGGCTCGAGGTCTGCGGAGGGAGTTACAGGAAGCTGACCGAATACTTCGGAATTCCCCCAAACGAATACAAGAAGTTTCTGGCTTTTCTTTCAGCTCACGATTGCAAAGTCGATTTCAGACCCTTCAGGAAGAAGAACCATTAATTCGAATGGGCTTGGGGCCTGGCAAAGTGCGAACGACGAACTTCGAACGACGAACGGCCGGATGGGACTCGAAACTCGATAACGATGGTCTGGGATTTACCACCAAGACTCCAAGATCACCAAGTAAGACATCTCGGCCTCTGGAGTTCTTGGTGCCCTTGGTGCCCTCCTGGTTAGTATCCGGAAGCCAAGTCGCTACTCCTTCTTGGCCAGAGATCGTATATAGGCGATAACACTCACGATTTCCGGATCGGTAGCGCCACGAACGGCTGCCATCTTTCCGGTGCCCTTGGTGATGGTTTTCTTGAACTCAGCATCGCTCTTGGCCTGGACATAATCGGAATCCAATGCCTTGAATTCAACCTTGAGCATGCGCGCGATGGCGGGGTTACCCTTCCCGTCGGCGCCGTGACACATTTTGCACCGCTTGAGGAAGACCGCCTTACCCTCGTCTTCAGGTCCGGTAGCAATGATTCCAGCGATCAACAGAGGACCTGCTAATCCCAATACCACTATCACTCGCAGAAGCGATCTAACCATCAGATTCTTCCTTCCATTCAAAACTGCCGGCCGGGAACAGACAATCCTCTCCCCAAGCCGGTGCCTGTTCAGACCGTCCCAACAGGAACTTCTTCGCCCACCTTCTTGCTATAGCCACAAGATTTATCGGCGCACCACCGCATAGTTCCCGATTTCTTCGTGACACTCTCAAGCAGAAACGTCGCACCGCAATCCGGGCAAACTTCGGGGACCGGTTTTTTCCAGACTATAAACTCACAGTCAGGGTATCGATTACAGCTGTAGAAAACTTTGCGTCGCTTGGACCTTCTCTGGACCAACTCGCCCTCATTGCACTTGGGGCAGCGAACACCGGTCGACTCCGCTTTCACATATTTACAATCCGGGTAGTTTCCACAGGAGATGAATTCGCCATTCTTGCCCAGGCGCCTGATCAGGTTCGAGCCGCACTTGGGACATTTTTCATCGAGCTCCTCGTTGATCTGTGCGACTGCCTTCCCATTGACCCGTACAACGTTACGTGTGTTTTCGCACTTCGGATATCCGGTACACGCCAGGAACTCCCCGTAACGTCCCTGTCTGAGATTCATGGGAGCCCCACATTTCTCACATGTCTCATCCGTCGGAATCCCTTCACGCCGGACATCCTTCATCTCAGCACGGGCCGCCAGTACCTTCTCCCGGAAGGGACGGTAGAACGCAGTCAGGGCTTCCACCCAGTTTTCTTTGCCTTCTTCAATCTGATCCAGGTCCTGCTCGAGCTTGGCAGTGTAGTCGTAATCAAAGAGCTCGCTGAAATGACCCACGAGCAGATCATTGACGATCTCACCCAACTGGGTCGGAACGAAGCGTCCCTCCTCTTTGCGCACATAGTCCCGAGTCACAATTTTCGACAGGATCGCTTGATAGGTGGAGGGCCTCCCAATACCCTTGTCTTCGAGCGCCTTCACAAGGCTTGCCTCGTTAAAGCGTGGCGGCGGCTGAGTGAATTTCTGCAGCGGCGATATCTTTTCCACTTTCAGGAGTTCACCCGCGGCAACTTCGGGAAGATTCCTCTCTTCAGCGATCTTCTGATTACCCTTTTTGTCCTCTTCACTCGAGCTGTACAACCGCAAAAAACCATCGAACTTGAGGATGGAGCCCACCGCCTTAAACTCGGTTGACCCCGCCTCAATCACGATTTCTGTCTGGTCAAAAAGCGCAGGATTCATCTGAGAAGCAACGAACCGCTTCCAAATGAGTTCATACAGTCGAAACTCGTCACGAGGCAAGAGTGCTTTGAGATTCGCAGGAGTCCGTTCTACCGAGGTCGGCCGAATCGCTTCATGGGCATCCTGTGCACCTTTCCTGGTTCGATAGTGAATCGGTTTCGAGGGCAGGTAAGGATCGCCGTAACGGGTCCCGATATGTTCTCGTGCTTCATCCAAAGCGTCGGCAGACACCCGAGTGGAATCGGTCCTCATATAGGTTATGAGGCCCACTGCATCTTCTCCACCCAGCTCGATCCCTTCATAGAGCCGCTGAGCCACGCTCATCGTTTTCTTAACAGTGAAGCCAAGGCGGCGTACTGCATCTTGCTGGAGTTTGCTGGTGATGAATGGAGGAACGGGGCGACGTTTCCTGGCTTTTCGCTTGACACTCTGAACCACGAAATCCGATGACTTCAGCTCATCAAGAAGTTGGTCGGCTTCCTCCTGGTTCCCAATCTTGAACTTCTTGCCGTTGAGCTTGACCGCTTTCGCCTCGAAAGCAGGTGGATGGGAACCACTCAGGTTGGCTACGAATTCCCAGTACTCCTCAGACTCAAACGCCCGAATCTCCCGTTCACGATCCACAATAAGGCGTGCAGCGACGGTCTGGACCCTTCCGGCGGAAAGCCCTTTCTTCACTTTCGTCCACAATAACGGGCTGACTTGGAAACCAACGATGCGGTCGAGTATGCGTCGAGCCTGTTGGGCGTCTACCTTGTCCTGGTCAATTTCAGTGGGATGCTCAAAAGCCTTCAGGATTGCCTTCTTCGTGATCTCATTGAAGAGGACTCGATAGATCTTCCCACCGCCACCATCCAAAGCTTGAGAAAGATGGTAGCAAATCGCCTCGCCTTCCCGATCAGGATCAGCTGCGAGGTAGATCACATCCGTCTTCCCGGCTTCTTTCTTCAGCTGCTCGACGGCCTTTTCCCTGCCTCGGATGACGCGATAGCTGGGCCGGAAACCATTCTTGATATCAACACCCAATCCCCCAGGCGGCAGGTCTATGATGTGGCCGGACGAGGCACGAACAAAGTACTCGTCACCCAGGTACTTCCCTATCGTTCTAGCCTTCGCAGGCGACTCTACAATAACCAGTGCTTTCCGCTTCCGCGAAACAGTTTCACCCATCTATTTCCCTTTTAAACCGAACACTCCTTCGAGATACGAACCGGACCTCCCATATAAAACTCTATAGCACAAAGATGCTGCCTGATGCGAAACGGTTACGAGAAAAATTCTCTCAGTAGTCCAAGTTCGAAGTTCGAACTTCAGGGCTCAAGGGTCTGTTGCCCAAACGAAGTGGAGCGCAATATTAAGCCCCCGGTCTGGAATCCCGGGGCTCCGTATCGAGAAAACGTGGTGTTTTTGCGGCTTTCGTTGAAGAAAACCATCATTTTCATACGGAGCCGGGCCCTTTCAGGGTGCGGGCACGGTGGTCTCTCCTTTGGGCAACAGGCCCCCAAGCCTCAGCCTCATTAACCTTTCCGAAGCACCGAAGGTGCGGTGGTTAATAGCCTGGGGTGGAGCGAAGCGGAACCCCAGGTAGTCAGAAGATTCTCAGGG
>JAUWTT010000118.1 GCA_030614585.1 Acidobacteriota bacterium | reverse complement strand
GCCAAAGGCACCGCCCGCCCCGATAATCAAGATGATCACTCCTGCAGTCTTCAAGGCTTTGCGAACTGCGGAAACAGTCTGCCCCCGGGATGTCTTCCAAAGCAGGATTAAGAGTGCAATCGCTGCCGAGATACTCAAGGCGATGTTCTTCTCTCCAAGAGCTGCCAAGACCCCGAGATTGATCGATCCAAGCGACTCAATGAGCGTCCGGCCCGCAATCAGGATGACAGGGAGTAGAATCGGAGTGGCTGCCAACCACTAGGGAGGAAGCTGAGCATCCTCCTTGCCGGCAATCGCTTCCAGCTCGCCCAGAGACTCCTCGGTTTCACGCAGCGGAAGTTCGATCCGCTTACTCACCCAATAGGCATAAAGAAAGCCTGCTGACGCTGCCAGGAATCCAATGGCCAGCCCAAGCAGAATCATCAAGCCGATATCAACTCCGAACTCACCCGCGACAAAGAGAGGGCCGGGGGTAGGTGGAACGAGCGAATGGGCCATCGTCCCACCCGCGACGATTGCGAGGACATAGAACAAGTAACCTTTCCCCGTTCGGAGGCGGGTGGCTTTTGCCAGTGGAATCATGAGGTAGAAAACGGTGTCGAAGAAGACGGGAATGGCAAGCAGAAATCCTGAACCGGTAAAGGCCAGCGGCGCTCTCGTGGGACCAACGATACGGAGAGCAGAACGAACCATTCGATCTGCTGCGCCGCTCTCGAGCAGGCAGATTCCGATGATTGAGGCCATGGCGTTCACGATTCCGACCTGACCCGTCGTACGTCCGAAGCCCTTAGAAATTCTCTCACCGGAGGACTGCTCAGCCAGCAGATCGGCTTCCTCGATACTGGTTCCTTTTTCCAAAGCGAAATCGCGTAATGCATCGGCGGGAGTCAGGGTAGCAACAACGAATGCTCCCAACAGCAGGGCCAGAAAGGCATGCAGCCTCAGGAAGAGGATCCCTCCAATGACTACCAACATGCCCGCGAGAAGAATCAGGAATGGGTACATCCAGGCAATTCTGCTCGGGCAAACGGGAAGCGTCAACTCTTTGCAGGGTTAAGTCATGCTTGCTCTTGTTTTCTTGATGTTCTTGCATGTTGGGGGGGGAAGAAGAGTTAGTTCGAGTGGTCGTCAGATTCGGGTGCTTTAGTGTCCAGACATCCCTGGAAATTGCTCTTTTGAAGCTACCCGAGACCCGAGACCGATTCCTCCCTTGGTGTCTTTGTGGTTTGAGTCAATCACTCTTCGTTGTACTGCTTCAGCTCCAGGGCAGCACTCTGAACCAGGGCCCAGAGGCTTTCAGGCAGATTGGTCATGAGAGGCAACATCGGCCCCATATCTGCGACTCCGGCTAGCCTGACAGCTTCGTGGAGAACGGGAATCGGTCCGTGGCTGTTCCTCAAACCTTCGAGTGCAGCAAACCGACGACGAATCCCCTCCGCCTCCGCATAATCTTCCTCGTCGAGAGCTGACAACATCAACATTGATTGAATGGGAGCTAAACAGACGCAGCCGGAAGTGAATCCTCCAAAGCCGAACTTGCGCAGATGGGTGATCGCCGGCTGCTCGCCGATGCCACTGATGATCCGTCTTGGATCCACCAATCCGACAAGTTCCTTCAGATAAGGGTCTTCTGCAGGGTCATCACGGACGATGGCGTACTTGATCGCCGAAACACAGCCGTCTCGAACCAGAGCACTGACTTGGTCGGGAGCAAGGTAGTTCTCCTGCTTCAAGTAGAGAACCACTTGCAGTTCACTCGTCTCACAGAACTGCCTCACTCCCAGCTCCACGCCTTCCTGGGTAAGTGGAAAGGTCGCCGGAAGGACCATGGCTGTTTCATATTCGTAATCCCTCAGGATCTCGGCCTGCTCCATCATGTTTCCGAAGGCCGGCCCAACGGATGGAATCACCCAGACATCCTCCGGCACTGCATCCGAAAGAAACTCGAGAATAGCTCCAAATTCTCGCGGGCCAACGTGGTAGAAATTTGCATTCCCGCCATACAGCAGTGTTCGAACACCTCCCGAGATCAAGTAGTCGATCAACTTACGGTTTTCAGGCTCATTCAGAGACAGGTCGGGCCTCCGGGCCAGTGGAGGCACCGCGATGACAGAACGACTGATTTTCCAAGAAAGAACTTCCAACTCAATATTCATTTTCAGAAAATATCAGGTTCCGGAACGCCGCCGCGGCCTCGGAGGAAATCGAAGTCACATCCCTCATTCGCCTGCGTCACGTGCTTAAGGAAAAGGGAGACGTATCCCCTTTCATATGGAGACTCCCGCGGCTTCCAAGTCTCACAGCGCCGCTTGATCTCATCAGAACTGAGTCGGACATTCAAGCTGCGCCGGTCAACATCCAGATCGATCAGGTCTCCGGTACGAACCAGTGCCAGGGGGCCACCGATAGAACTCTCCGGTGCGACATGGAGAACACACGTACCGTAACTCGTCCCACTCATCCGGCAATCCGAGATGCGGACCATGTCCCGAACACCTTTCCGCAACAGTTTCTGAGGAATTGGAAGCATCCCCCACTCAGGCATTCCGGGAGCTCCCCGAGGACCGGCATTCTGCAAAACCAGCACCGAGTCTTCATCAACGACCAGGTCCGGGTCATCAATCCGCTCCTTCAAATCCCGATAATCGCTGAACACGACAGCTCGTCCGGTATGCTTCAAGAGCCTCTTTTCTGCAGCAACCGGCTTGATCACGGCACCATCCGGAGCCAGGTTTCCTCTCAAAACAGCCGTACCTCCCTCAGTGGCCCGCGGATCTTTCAGTGCCCGAATCACCTTTTCGTTATGAACTGGCGCATCTTTGATCGCTTCCCCGAGGCTCCGGCCACTCACCGTCAAGCAGTCCAGATGCAGCAAATCTCTAATCTGCCCCATGAGACCCTTCAGCCCCCCCGCGTAAAAGAAGTCCTCCATCAAGTATTCACCTGACGGCCGGATATTCGCGAGCACGGGCGTCTTCCGTGAAATCCGATCGAAATCGGTGAGATCGAGTTGAATACCGGCCCGGCCTGCCATTGCAAGCAGGTGGAGAATGGCATTCGTGGATCCACCAATAGCCATATCAGTCGTAATGGCATTTTCAAACGATTCTCGGGTGAGCATTCTCGAGGGCGGCAAGTCAGCCCAGACCATCTCCACGATCAATCGCCCGCAATCCGTCGCCAGACGGGCATGGTTTGAATCAACCGCTGGAATCGAGGAGGCGCCTGTCGGCATTAGGCCCAGAGCATCAACCATGCTTGTCATGGTGGAAGCGGTTCCCATCGTCATGCAATGGCCCGGAGACCGAGCAATGCCGCTTTCGATATCGCACCACTCCTGATCGCTCAGGTTCCCCGCCTTCTTTTCCGCCCAGTACTTCCAGGCGTCGCTTCCACTTCCCAGAACCTCGCCTTTCCAGTTACCTCTCAACATAGGTCCGGTCGGCAGGTAAATCGTCGGAAGGTCTACACTGAAAGCTCCCATCAGGAGACCCGGAGTTGTTTTGTCACATCCTCCCAGCAGCACCGCACCATCAATGGGTTGACTGCGCAGGATCTCTTCGACCTCCATGGAAAGGAGGTTGCGGTAAAGCAAAGGGCTTGGCTTCATGAATGTTTCCGTAATCGAAAGAGCCGGAATCTCGACTGGAAATCCCCCGCTCTGCCAAACGCCACGCTTCACCTCAGCGGACCGCTCTCTCAGGTGCATGTGACACGGGTTTAAGTCACTCCAAGTGTTGATCACCCCAATCACAGGTCTGCCCTTATAGTCGGCCGCAGAATAGCCCATCTGATTCAGACGGGATCGATGCCCGAACGACCGCAAGTCGTCAGGACCGGTCCACCGGTAACTTCTCAGTTCTTCAGGCTTCTTGATCTTTTTCATGCTCGGTTGTTACGCCTCGTGATGAGAATCGCCTTTTCTCAATCACCGTTTCAAGTTCTGTGTTCTCGATCATTTCGCTACCAGAAAGAGGTGTTTATCCAGATAGAATCAGGGCATCAATGCCGATCCCGTGCGTATCACTCCGCTGAATCGTAATTGGGGCCCACGGGGGAGTCAAGGAAGGCAAGGGACAGTTGATTTTCGATTGCCGATCTTCGATTGGCGATTCTCGGTTTCAGTAGCGCCTAGATTCACGACTTCAATCTTCCATTCCGCAGCTAGATTGCGGCGCGTGCTTCAGGGAGGTTGACCTTCCAGGTCGGCACGACAAGCTGGGAGTTTATCTTCCCGACACGCCCCCACGCTTGCGGCCACCTGATGCCACCACTACAATGAGTCTCACTGGAACGTGTTCTTGGGAATTCCTCGAACGCCATCAGGAACGAGCACTTCCGTCTAAAGGAGAACGACGATGAAATACTTGGCTATTCTGAGATTCCCTCGCTCAGGATTCGCGTTACTGTTTCCCCTCATGATCCTGCTGCCGGCTTCGATTTGCGCTGCCGAAAGCCAGGGAGAACTGGGATTCAAGCCCCTCTTCGACGGCACCACACTCAACGGCTGGGTTCAACGGGGAGGGAAAGCAACCTACACGATTACTGAAGGGATTATTGTCGGGACCTCCGTACCAGACACTCCGAACAGTTTTCTCTGCACGGAACGGGACTATGCGGACTTCGTTCTTGAACTCGAGTTCAAGGTTGATCCCATCCTGAATTCAGGAGTCCAGATTCGTAGCCAGGTGTTTGAAAAGGAGACGACCATCAAAGTCAAGAGGCCGGACGGCTCCTTAAGGGAGAGGAAAGTCCCGGCAGGTCGAGTCCACGGCTATCAAGTCGAAATTGATCCCTCGGAGCGCGCCTGGACAGGGGGGATCTATGACGAAGCTCGCAGAGGATGGCTCTTCGATCTCAAGAACAGCCCCGCGGCGCAGAAGGCCTTCCGCCAAGGCGAATGGAATCACATCAAGGTTGAGGCTATCGGGTCTTCCATCAAAACCTGGCTGAACGGAGTTCCAGCGGCAGTTCTACAAGACGACATGACACCAAGTGGTTTCATTGCGCTGCAGGTCCACGGTGTAGGCAATAGACCGGAACGCGTCGGCAAAACCGTCCGCTGGAGAAACGTCCAAATCAAAGAAATAACTCAATAATCCCTGGCGACCAGGCGCCGTACCAAAATGAAAAGGCTATTACTTCTTCTTTACGCGATCGCTTTCTCGTTTTCAGGGTGCTCAGAAAAGAGTTCTGAGGAACCTGAAAACCGTCCCAACATCCTGATTGCAATCAGTGATGACCAGTCGTGGATTCATACCGGCGCTTATGGCTGCCAATTTGTGAATACTCCCGCTTTTGACAGGCTTGCAGAGGAAGGTGTGCTTTTCACCAATGCCATTGCACCGTCACCGGGATGTGCCCCTTCCCGTGGCGCACTCGTGTTGGGCCGCTACCCCTGGCAGAATGGAAGGGCAGGCAGCCACCAAAGCGTATGGCCCGAAGAATCAAAAACACTGCCCGATTATCTACAGGAGCATGGATATCACGTTGGGTTTACCGGCAAGGGAGTCGGTCCTTTCTTCTGGGCACTCGGGGGTCGGGAAACAAATCCAGCCGGTGAGGAATACGCTCTTCGCAAGAACGATCCGCCATATGAATACATAAGTGACATAGATTATGCGGCAAATTTCGATGACTTTATCGGAAAACGCCCGGATGGGAAGCCATTCTACTTCTGGTATGGGGCCCATGAACCTCACAGGTGGTTTCAAAGAGGTGCCTGCGAATTGGCAGGAAAACGAAGGGAGAGTGCTGCAGTCCCGTCGTTTCTGCCCGAAGTAGCTGATGTCAGAACCGATCTACTGGACTATGCCAATGAGATTGAATGGTTTGATGCACACCTGGGCAGAATCATCAGAAAGCTGGAAGAGATTGGCGAGCTTGATAATACGATCATCATTGCAACAGCGGACAATGGGATGGCCTTTCCTGCGGCCAAAGCCAATTGTCGTGAATATGGCATACACGTGCCCTTCGTAGTGCGTTGGGGCAACAAAGCGAAACCTAATCGTGTGGTTGATGACCTGGTGAGCTTTGTTGATGTCATGCCAACTCTTTTTGAGGTGGCAGATATTCAGCCGTCCGAAGCACTCCCGTTCTCGGGAAAGAGTTTCACCAATATCTTGTTTTCTGATCGGCAAGGCCTTGTAGATCCCAGCCGGAAGGCGGTTTTCTCCGCAAGAGAGAGGCATTCCTCGTCGCGCTACTACAACCTCTCATACCCCATGCGCGCCATGCGTACCCAAGACTATCTCCTGGTATGGAACTGTCGGCCCGAACGATGGCCGGCAGGCGCCCCAACTCAACTGGCGAATGGTGAGGAACTAGATGCCTACACGGATGTGGACTGGACGCCAGAACACAACCTGAGCATGTTGTACCTGATGGGAAAGAGGGATGATCCCGAAGTAGAGCCCTACATCCAGAATGCATTGGGCAAACGACCTGAATTCGAGCTGTTCGACATCAGGCAAGACCCTGGCTGCACGAAGAACCTCATCAACGAGCCGGAATTGGCCCAGGTGAAAGACCGGTTGATCTCAGAATTGATGGAGTATCTGAAAGAAACTGATGATCCGCGGCTGGATCCGGCACGACAGCATGAGTTTGAATCTCACCGCCGATATGCACACATCCGAGAATTTCCCGCCGCCGACTGGACTGAGGAAATGGCGGAGACTGAATTGGCCGAAATCAGGGAGTGGGCTGACAGGGATACTGAGCCAACTGTAGCTCCGGTAGCAATTGGGGATTGGGGTGTACAGACCGACCGATGGAAGCTGGTAAGAGAAGAGGATGGCTGGAAGCTGTTTGACATTCTGGCTGACCCGGAACTCCGGGAAGATCTGTCCAAGATGAAAGGCAAAACCACCAGCAACCTCGTCAAGTACTACAGGTATTGGCGAAATAACTGAATTTAAGACTCACCACCAAGGCACCAAGAACACTAAGATCAACAAATTCGTCTTGGTGCTCTTGGTGCCTTGGTGGTTTGCATTCATCCCCTCTTGGTAAGGAAGATTACTTCCCTCTTTGGTTTCCACCAGCTGGAACGATCCGGTATGTCTTTCCCGCCTCGGTTTCGAAGTCTACGGCCGGTCCGAGCACACGACTCAGCGCCGCCCTACTCGCCGGATCGGAATCCCTGGGATCAGATGCCCGGACGAAGCGGAAGAGAGGATTAGGATTCTCCTGGCCTTCGACAGGCTCCACTTCAACTCCTTTCACGACTAACGCTTCCCGGTACCGAACTCGGCAGTTGCCTCCGACCGTAGAGTGGATTACGGCACTGGTCAGCTCCCCTTTGGCCCACTCCAGATCGACTTCAAATCCTCCCCTGGTCCGTAAGCCAGAGATTCGTCCGTCCGGCCAGGCGGTCGGAAGAGCCGGAAGCAAGTGCAGTCCGCCAGCATGACTCTGGATCAACATCTCGGCTATTCCCGCTGTAGCGCCGAAGTTCCCGTCAATCTGGAAGGGCGGGCACGCGTCGAGGAGGTTGGGATAGAGTCCCCCACGGCTAGATCTGCCACCCGTCTCTGCAGGTCGGATCAAATTTCGAAGCAGTGCAAAGGCATGGTCTCCGTCAAGCAAGCGCGCCCAAATAGCCGTCTTCCATCCCATCGACCACCCTGTCGCTTCGTCTCCGCGACGCTCCATCGAACGCTCCACCGCATCAAACAGAGCGGGTGTCGTCAACAGATTGATCTGATTTCCGGGATGCATCCCATATAAGTGAGAGAGGTGTCGATGCTCTTTTTGACTATCCTCAAAATCGCGTCTCCACTCCTGGAGTTGGCCATATTTTCCGATCCTGTAAGGCAGCAACTTATTCAGCCTCTGCTTCATGGACAGCACCAGATCACGATCCACGGCAAGAACTTCGGCAGCTTCAATGGTCCGGGCGAGGGTCTCCCTAATGATCGCCATATCCATTGTGGGGCCCCTGCTATAGGCACCTCGCTTCGATCCATCGAAAAGGAAGCTGTGCTCGGGCGAATGCCCTACCGGGGAAACCAGGAAGCCCTCTCCATCATCTACTAGCCAACCCATGAAGAACTTCGCACTTCCCTTCATCAACGGGTAGGCCGTGGTGCGAAGAAATTCGATATCTCCCGAAAAGAGGTAATGTTCCCAAAGGTGACTCACTAGCCACCCTGCACCCATGGGCCAGAACGAACACAAGCAATTGTCAACCGGTTCGGTGTGTCTCCAGATGGTCGTATTGTGATGCAGGACCCAACCATCGTTCCCATACATTGAACGCGCAGTCTTGGTTCCGTTCTCAGCGAGCTCCGCGATTGCACGAAACAAGGGTTCCGTGCATTCCGCGAGATTCGTGACCTCGGCAGGCCAATAATTCATCTGCAGATTGATATTCGTTGTGTAAGCACCGTTCCAGGGGGGAATGACTTTGTCGTTCCAGATCCCCTGTAGATTGAGAGGCTGTCCGCCGGGTCTTGATCCTGCGATCATCAGGTATCGCCCAAACTGAAACAGGAGCGGAACCAAAGCGAGGTCGCCCCCTTCCTGGAAGCGTGCTATTCGCTGATTGGTTGGCAAATTCTGCGAGGCGGCGGGCGGCTCCAATGTGAAGTCGACCCGTCGGAAGAGCCGCTGGTGATCTTCGAGATGACGTGATAGCAGTTTGGAATATGGAACTCCGGAAACCTTCTCCATGGCGCTTTGAGCCCTGGCGGCCGGCAGTTCAGGCAGACCTGCCGGGCTTTTGTCGAAACCGGAGTAGCTCGTTTCAAGGGCCAACAATAGAACTATTTCGTCTACTCCCTCTGCGTGGATCGAATCCCCATACCCGACCAGTCTTCCACCCTCCGCCAATATCCTTAGCCGGGCAGCAAAATGCATGCCAAGGCCACCAATTTCTTCCGCGTACAGAATCTGTTTTGCCCATGGTAGGCGGTTTCCGTCCTGGTGAAACACCTCAGGATACTTGTGCTGGTCACCCAACCTCTCTATAAGATCCAGTGTCCTCCGTACAACAAACCCGGGAGCCCGTCCCTGCATCAGAAGCGTGTGCTCGTTTGTAACGGCCGTCGCAAAAGGGTGGGGAGACGTTAATTGAAGTGTAACGTTCAGTGAAGCCGGTTTGCTAGCTGTCAAGCGAACTACGATCATTTGATCGGGGTAACTTGCGAATACTTCGCGCGTGAAGGTCACTTCCCCCTTTACAAAAGATACGGTTGTCAGGGCACGGTCGAGGTCGAGTTCGCGGTGATATCTGGAATGCCCGGCTTCACCGTC
>JAUWTT010000034.1 GCA_030614585.1 Acidobacteriota bacterium | reverse complement strand
TTTGCGAGAAGGTTCCAGGAAATGGAGCTGATGACGCGGCCGGCAAGATCAGTCATGTGAAGTAGCCAAAAGGAGGTGTCTCCCCACGCTGATTGTATTTTGAGACAAGGGATCGGTCAATAGAGGTTCGCGGAGGGGTATTCGCGTGCTGGGTTCGACACATGTCGTCCCGCGAGGAAGGGCTCAATCCACACCACCTTGGTTCAGGTGGCCTGTAGAGCAGTAAATAGTAAGCAGGAAGTAGGAGGCAGTAAGTAGTAAGCGGTCGAGTTTACCACCAAGACACCAAGGCCACCAAAAAAATGTCACCCAGAAAACGGGATAATCTACCGGCATCCGGCATCCGGCATCCGGCATCCGGCATCCGGCATCCGGCATCCGGCATCCGGCATCCGGCATCCGGCATCCGGCATCCCTTCGCTCTTCGAGCTACGGAGGGCAGCCCCGGTATTCAGTTGACGGTCTCTGTCTCTGAGCGGGAGATCTGTTCGATCTTCTCCTGGACACGGCGTTCCAGATCGTCCAGTCGCTCCTTCTCTTTCTCTACAGCCGCTGTGCTGATGACTTCGCCGATGAAATTGACGTGTATCCTCCAGGCCTGCTGAACCTCATTGGTCTCCGGGTCTTTGAACCAGCAGTTTTCCCAGAGTTTCTTGTTGTCAAAGGCCAGAGTGACGTACGCACCCCGCTCATAGGTCTTGGTTGACGGCACAATGTCCAACTCCTGAATCTGGTCGTCGGGATCGAGAGCCTGGATGATCACGATTCGAGCCTCGGAGACCTCATCGGTACATCCCTGGTCTCGGTAGAAAGGAATATCGGTTGCGAGTACTTTGAATGGGACGAGAGGAACCGTATTGGATACTTCTGGCTCGCGCGTGTCCGCCTCTTCCGCTTTCTTGCCTGATGACGACGCCATTACTCTGATCTCCTTTCCGCTCCCCTATGCGTCAACACCGTTCCGGCATTAATTCAAGGGCGATAGGATAAGCCTATGCGGGCTCTTTCGGCCTGCCTGATACCTCACCAAATCGAGGGGATTTTCCCGTCTGGAAACTGGTCGCAGGTAGTTTAGCATAACCTAGTCCATTCCATACCTCCTGTACTTGATTACGTCGGAGAGCGATAATCTGCGAAAGAACGGATAGCAACGGCGCAGGGAGCGGTATGCAGCAGGTTGCTGAATATTCCCGGCTAAGGGACGAGGATTGGGCATCTTGCTATTGAATGCATGTTAGCTGGATCGAAGTCCGTTGGAAGGAGCAAAGAATGGACCAGTTGTTGGATCGCAGCATCTTCTTTCGGAGACGATTTGTGGGGCCAGTCATCTTGGGGTTCGTCTTCGTTATAGCCTTGCTCGTGGTGCATACGGCTCTGGGGGAAAACAATACGATTAGGCTCCGGCTGGTAGCATACAACGTCGCTTGCGGCCAATGGACAACACCTGAGCAAGTTGCCTCATCCTTGATGCCCTTAAAACCAGATATCGTATTCTTGAATGAAGTTCCCAAGGCTAACGCGGGAGAAAAGGTGAAGGATTGGTCACATCGGGTAGCGGAGAAACTTGGCCTGAATTACGTATACGTTGGAGCGATCTCGTCGGCTGATCACAAGGCTCCAAAATGGGGCGACGTAACAGGGCATTACGGTGGCAAGTTTAAGTCCGTTTTAAGCCGCACCCCTCTGACGGGCGGCACTGACGACGCGCTGGAAGGGGAAGGGTGGAGCCCTGCCAGTGTCGTTCGTGTAGAGACAAGAATCGATGGAAGGAAATTCGCGCTATATTCGCTGCACTTGCCGGGAGGTCAGACGTGGCAGACTTCAAAACACAGGAGATTGGCGGACATAATCACTGTAAGAGACGTATCATTGGACGTTATTATCGGAGGGGATTTCAATGAACCGACTGATGGTGATGTTATGCGGACTTTGTTGTCAACATGCAAACTGAAGAACGCGATCACTTCGCCCTCTATTGACCATATTCTTTACAGCGCGGCGGCCCCAATCAACGTTGTTAACGCCAAGAAGGATTGGGGACCCAAGAAGGAGACTGCTCCAAAAGGGAAAAATAGGGGGTATCTGTCGGATCATCCCTGGGTCTGGTGTGAGATGGAGATCGCTCCTCTCACCAGTTCCGAATAGCAAGCGAATCAACCTATTCCTTACCAGGGCATCCAGCCAAACCTACCTTCTTGATCTTGGTCAGTAAATCTGCTAGAAATTGGCTTTCCGAGAGCGATGTTGGGCGGACTTTATGATAACTCTTGATTGGACAATTCTGGCTGCGGGAATCGTCTTTCTATTCACTCTGTGGGCGCTCAACAAACTTCTTTTCAAGCCGCTCCTCGACGTGCTTGATCAGCGACGTAGTCTGACTATCGAGACGCGCGAGGAAGCTTCCCAAAAGACGGAGTACCGAGAAGCCCTGTTTCAGAAATATATGGAGAAGATCAAACAGGAAAAACAGAAAGGGTATCAGTTGGCGGAGGCTGTGCGGAAAGAGACGATGGAAGAACGCCGAGGGAGGATCTCTGAAGCGAGAAGCGAAGCAGAAGTGTTGATGAATAGAGCGAAGGTAGAGGTGGATAAAGAAGTCGAATCTGTTAAGCAGAAATTGAAAAGTGACGCGGAGGGAATGGCCGAATTAATAGCCGACCGAGTCCTCGAGAAATAGAAATGAGCAGCTTTTTGTAGCTGGTTCGGTTTGTTTTCTCATCTCTGAGGAATTCTCCTTTAGAAATGAAATTGTAAATCCGGTTGGGTTTCAGGAATCCGGGATAGTCCAGTGAAGAAAATCGTTTCTCTGGTGGTAGTAATCTCAATCTATGCTGTCTTGCCTGTTTCGGCTTTTGCGGCCGAGGGTGAAGGGAGTGGTTGGGGTTGGATCGAGACGATCGGTCGGTGGGCCAATCTCTTCATCCTGGTAGGGGCAATTTACTATTTCACACGAGAGTCCATTAAAAAATTCTTCGTCAGCCGCCGCCAGGGGATTGCCGACGAAATTGAAGCGGCCCAAGATGCCCGGGCGGATGCAGAATCCAAGCTTGAGGAAATGGAGAGGCGTGTCGGCGCGTTGGATGAAGAACTCGAAGAGTTGAGGCGACAAGCAGAAGAAGAGGCCCAGGCGGAGCGAAGAAGGGCTCTGGAGTTGGGTGAGAAGGAAGTCGAGAAGGTCATCCAGACCGCGGAAAGAGAGATTGGCGGCTTAGCCAAAGCTGCTCGACAAGACCTCAAAGCATATGCGGCAGAGCTGGCCGTTGAAATGGCTCGCAGCAAGATCGAAGCTGAGTTGGATCAGGATACGAAGGAACATGTTGTTGAAAGGTTCATCGTGAAGCTGGACACCGCTGATGGGGAGCAGAGCTGATGTTGTCATCGACGGCGTTGAAATACGCTTCTGCACTAGCGGATGTTGCTTTTGAACAGGGGGTCTCGGAAAAAGTGGGCGAAGAGCTCACAGGGTTCCTCGAACTAGCTACAGCCCATGAGGGATTGCAGGAGACTCTTGCGAGTCCCGTACTTCCACTCGATGTGAAACAGAATATCGTCCGAGGGATCGCAGGTAAAGCGGGATACCATCGAAGTGTCCTCAACTTCCTCCTGGTGCTGCTCGAACGGAATCGTACTGGGCAGCTGGCTGAGATCATGGAAGCATATGGTTGGGTATTGGACGAAAGGGCGGGTATTGTTCGAGTTGATGTGCTTTCGGCATACCCCCTCGGGGCTGCCATGAAAGAGCGGCTCGAGGAGACCATGACTAAAGTGACCCGAAAACAAGTAAAACTTAAGTATCGGATAGACGTATCTCTGATCGCAGGACTGAAACTGCAAGTTGGATCCACGGTTTTTGATGGAACCATTCAGACTGAGTTGGATCAACTTCGTCGTCAGCTTGAGGTTTGATCAGTAAACCAGGACAAGGGACGGAAAATGGCCATAAGAGCAGAAGAAATCAGTGAGATCATCAAGCAGCAGATCAAGGATTACGAGAGTGGGGTCGTCGTCAGTGAGGTTGGTACGGTCATTTCGACCGGTGACGGCGTTGCCCGTGTGCATGGCCTTGACAAGGCGATGTCCCTCGAACTGCTGGAGTTCCCGAACAACGTTTTCGGACTTGCCTTGAACCTCGAAGAGGATAGCGTAGGAGCTATCCTTTTTGGCGAGATTCACGCCGTCAAGGAGGGTGACCTCGTCAGAAGAACCAAGCGAATCATGCAGGTTCCGGTGGGGCCGGAGTTACTCGGACGTGTGGTTGACCCGTTGGGTACACCGCAGGACGATAAAGGGCCGATCTCCGCTGAAATGAACAACCCCGTGGAGCGCCTGGCTCCCGGTGTTATTGACCGACAACCGGTTCGAGAGCCACTGCAAACCGGCTTGAAAGCCATTGATTCGATGATTCCGATCGGCAGAGGTCAGAGAGAGTTGATCATTGGGGATCGCCAGACCGGGAAGAGCGCAATCGCTATCGACGCGATGATCAATCAGAAAGATACCGGCGTCATCTGTATCTACGTCGCCATCGGACAGAAGCGGTCCACCATTGCACGGGTGGTCAAGACGCTCGAAGAGTACGGTGTGATGGAGAAGTCGATTGTGATATCTGCTGCATCCTCGGATCCGGCAACCATGCAGTACCTCGCTCCGTACGCAGGATGTTCGATGGGAGAGTACTTCAGGGATCATGGTCAGCACTGCTTGATTATCTATGATGATCTTTCCAAGCATGCAGCCGCGTATCGAGAGATCTCTCTGCTTTTGAGGCGTCCTCCCGGGCGTGAGGCTTTCCCGGGCGATGTCTTTTATTTGCACAGCCGCTTGCTCGAGAGAGCTGCCAAACTCAACGATGAGAAGGGCGGAGGTAGTCTGACGGCTCTTCCCGTGATCGAAACGCAGGCAGGAGACATATCGGCGTACATTCCAACCAACGTGATTTCGATTACCGACGGTCAGATCTTTCTGGAATCTGATCTGTTCTATTCGGGGATCAGGCCGGCAATCAATGTGGGTTACTCGGTAAGCCGGGTCGGAGGAGCAGCGCAGATCAAAGCGATGAAAAAGATTGCGGGCACGCTCCGGCTGGACCTTGCACAGTATCGGGAACTGGCAGCGTTTGCCCAGTTTGGATCGGACCTTGACAAGGCTACACAGCGTCAGCTGGCCAGGGGAGTCCGTCTGACCGAACTCCTGAAACAGAAGCAGTATCAGCCGCTGGCTGTGGAAAAACAGATTGTTGCCGTTTATGCCGGGACGAAAGGATTCCTCGATGACTTGGAAGTTGAGGATATTGAAGCGTTCGAATCCGGACTGAACGAGTTCATGGCGGCTAGTAAGGCCGGTATTTTGACGGCCATACGAGAAAAGGGTGTCCTCGACGAGGAAACTGAGGAAGCGCTCCAAGAGGCAATTGTGGAATACAAGGAGCGTTTCAAAGAGGAAGTGGAAGCGCGTTCGACTTAATGGGCTTCGAGCTGAAGCCGAATGAAACGTCGAGCTTGGGATATTCGAAATGCCTGGTGGAAATTTAATCGACTTAAGGCGTAGAGTTCGATCGGTCCGAAACATCAGACAGATCACTCGTGCGATGAAGTTCGTAGCAGCGTCAAAACTGAGACGGGCTCAGGAGAGGGTCTTTTCAGCGAGGCCGTACGCAAACCGGATGCTGGCTGTACTCAATTCTCTGGCTAGCAGGGTTGAACCAACCGGACATCCTCTGCTCGAACTGCGCGACGCCGAAAAGGTGATGCTCCTGGTGGTGACTGGGGACAAAGGCTTGTGTGGTGCTTTCAATAGCAACATCATCAAATCAGCTGTCCGGTTCATAGAGAAGGAAGAGGTCAACGAATCCCTCAGTCTTACCTTGGTAGGCAGGAAGGGTTATGAGTGGTTCAAGAAAAGACCCTGGCCGATCAAGCATCAGTATCTGAATATCATGAGTCGGATAGACTTCTCGTATGCTCAGGATATTGCCGGGAATGTCATACGATACTATTCGGAGACCGAGTTGGATGCGGTCTATCTGTTGTACAACCAGTTTAAATCGGTGATTTCTCAGGAGATCGTGCTTGAACCGCTGCTTCCTATTCGGCGCTTGGAACAGGTTTCGGAGCAGGATGTTCTCCTGGACTACATTTATGAACAACCACCTGCAGTGATCTTTGACAATCTGTTACCCAAGCACGTCGAAACTCAGATCTTCCGGGCCATGCTCGAGTCAGAGGCTTCGGAGCAGGGGGCCCGGATGACTGCCATGGAGTCGGCGACGAACAATGCCGAGGAAATGATCGATAAGATTACGTTGCACATAAACCGTGTCCGGCAGGCCTCGATCACAACCGAGATCATCGAAGTCGTTAGTGGTGCCAATGCACTTTAGGAATTGAGGAGTGGATGAAATGGAGCGAGTTGAGGGGAAGGTTCTTCAGGTTCTTGGCCCCGTTGTAGACGTGAAGTTTGAGGGAGAACACATCCCTGCAATTTACAACGCAATCCGGATCACATCTGAAGGGTTCGATACACCTGTTCCGATTGATATAACTCTCGAGGTCGCCCTGCATCTGGGCGAGGGTGTGATCAAATGTGTCGCCATGGAGCCCACAGATGGAATGGTCCGCGGAATGAAGGCCGTGGATCTAGGCGAGCCGATCTCAGTCCCTGTTGGGAGGGCGACCCTGGGAAGGGTCATAAACGTGCTCGGCGAACCGGTGGACGAAAGGGGGCCCGTGAAGGCTGAGAAGCGCTATCCCATTCACAGACCCGCTCCTTCGCTTGAAGATCAGAACACCGACACCGAGATGCTGGAAACAGGAATCAAGGTCATAGATCTGATCGAACCGTTCTCAAAAGGGGGGAAGATCGGACTCTTTGGCGGTGCCGGGGTGGGCAAGACGGTGATCATCATGGAGTTGATCAACCGGATTGCGACCCAGCATGGAGGATTCTCTGTTTTCGCTGGTGTTGGCGAGCGGACCCGCGAGGGGAATGATCTCTGGTTGGAGATGAATGAGTCCGGGGTTATCGACAAGGCGGCACTCATATACGGGCAGATGACCGAACCGCCCGGGGCCAGGTTACGGGTCGGGCTGACAGGTCTGACCGTTGCCGAGTATTTTCGCGACGAAGAGGGACAGGACGTTCTCCTCTTTATTGACAATATTTTTCGATTCACCCAAGCGGGTTCGGAAGTATCTGCTTTGTTGGGCCGCATGCCTTCGGCAGTTGGCTACCAGCCAAACCTGGCGACGGAAATGGGCGAACTGCAAGAACGGATCACCAGCACTCGCGCCGGCTCCATTACCTCGATTCAGGCGATCTACGTTCCCGCAGATGATTATACGGATCCGGCTCCGGCCACGGCATTCGCTCACCTGGATGCGACGACCAACCTTGAGCGGTCGATCGCAGAGATGGGCATCTACCCGGCGGTGGATCCTCTGGCCTCTACGAGTAGAATTCTCGACCCCCGTGTCATCGGCGAGGAACATTACGGAGTTGCCCGAACCGTTCAGAACGTTCTCCAGCGGTATAAGGATCTCCAGGATATTATTGCCATCCTCGGTATTGATGAGCTCTCAGAAGACGACAAGTTGACGGTTTCCCGGGCTCGGAAGATTGAGAAGTTCCTGTCGCAGCCCTTCTTCGTCGCTGAACAGTTCACCGGAATCAAAGGAAAATATGTTCCAATCGGTGAGTCGATCAATGGTTTTAGAGAGATCTGCGAGGGGAAATATGATGAAATTCCGGAACAGGCTTTCTATATGGTGGGGGGAATAGAGGAGGTCCTCGAGAAGGCCGAACAGATGGAAGCGTCCTAACATGGCAGAGAAACTTCCGAATTCAATCCAACTGGAAATCGTCACCCCGGAAAAGCAGTTCTACTGCGGCGAAGTTGACGCCGTCACTGTCCCCGGTATCAACGGATACATGGGGATTCTTCCCGGGCATGCTCCGCTCCTGTCTGAGTTGAAGATAGGAGTCATTACGGTACGGAAAGGGGACGATGAGGAACGTTTCTTCTGCAGTTGGGGCTTTGCAGAAATCCTCTCTGACCAGGTCTCCGTGCTGGCCGAACAGGTTGAGGCCGCTTCAGAGATTGTTCGCGGAGAAGCAAAATCCGATAAGGACAAGGCTGACAACCTGTTGAAATCGAAAGATCCGGACAGCGATTTTGCGGCTGCCCTCGAACTGTGGGAGAAGTCAGTGGCTCGCCTGGAAGTCTCTGCGGCGGAGAAGCAATAGCCGCAATACCGACTCAACGACACACGGACGAGCCAACAACGAATGGCGATTGTCATTCAAGAAACGCGCGCCAGGTTTTTGCTATAATTGCGGGCTCCAAACCCGAGTGCTGGGGGATGGTGTAAGGGTAACACACGTGGCTCTGGACCACGGAATCGGGGTTCGAATCCCTGTCCCCCAGCCATTCTCTGGGAAGAGTCAATCCTCGAACGTCCAGTCCCAAACAGACTCTCGGAGTCCCCGATCGTCAGCCGGCAGTGCCACAGTTTTCGCTGGCTGGTGAGAAATGTGGGTTAGGATAGAATCGTGGAAACCGACTCGGCATGAGGATTCATGAAGATTGGCATCACAGGGGCCTCCGGCCTCATTGGAAAGCACCTTTGCAGGGATCTCGAGCGTAAGGGTTGGCAAGTCGTGCGCTTCTCGCGGCGAAACACAACTGAACGGGATGGGATTTCTCAACTTTCAGTCGTTTGGGATCCGGGATCAGGGCCTCCGAATCCCGGTCACCTGGATGGACTCGATGCGGTTGTGCATCTTGCCGGCGAGCCGATTGCCCGAAGGAGATGGTCAAAAAAGCAGAAACGGCTCATTCGCGATAGCCGAATCAATGGGACTCGAAACCTTGTCGAATCCTGGCGACAAAGCTCTCAGCCACCTCGAATACTGATCAGTGCATCGGCGGTTGGGTTCTACGGCGACCGAAAAGCTGAGGAACTGGACGAGACCAGCGAGCGGGGCCAAGGGTTTCTGGCCGATGTATGTGAAGAGTGGGAGAGGGAGGCTCTGGCTGCAGCCGACTTGGGTGTGAGAGTTGTACTGCTGCGGACTGGAAGTGTCCTTGCTCGTGATGGAGGAGCGCTTTCGAAGATGCTTCTGCCCTTCCGATTCTATCTCGGCGGCCCGCTGGGCAGCGGCCGGCAGTTTATGCCGTGGATCCACCTTGAAGATGAAATTGGCTTGATAAGTTTCGCCCTGCGTGAGAGTGAAATTCGGGGACCCCTCAACGCAACCGCGCCTAATCCATCAACTAACCGGGAGTTCACTTCTGAGCTCTGCCGGGTCTTGAATCGCCCTCAGATGCCCGCTGTTCCTGAATTCGCCTTGCGGATTGCTGCAGGTGAAATGGGCAGGGCCTTGCTCCTCGAAGGTCAGCGAGTGTTACCCCGGAAATCTCTCGAAGCGGGGTTCTCGTTTCGGTTTCCCGTTCTGGGTGAAGCGCTGCAGGATCTTGTGGGCTGAGAGTTTTCAGGGCCCTCTTCACGCAAAGATCGCAAAGTTAGCGAAGGGAGAAATCGTATCTAGCGTAACCTCTCGTTCAGGAGCACGAACGAAGATCCCAAGCCTCAGGTCCGAAGCCCATGTCCCCGGTTACCGATTACCGACAACCGATCATCCTCCTTCGCTAAAGCTATGGAGGACAGGCCGATTACGGATTCTTCCGTTCCAACTCAATATCGAGGTGGAGTATCTTATTCGGAATCACACTCAATTCTGAATGGAACGACTCATAACCAGTGGCCTCGATGCGGAGATCGTATTCTCCATCCAGCACCGGGTACTTGTCTCGGGCACTGGAGAAGTCACGTGCGCTTCCAATCAGTTTGTCATCCACGTAGATCAGAGCCTTTGGAGGCGTGACATTAAAGACCAAGTCCGACGAATTGACTCGGACTACCTCACCCTTTGGCGGGGGACCCAACACGATTCGGTAGACAGAACGCGTCGGGAAAAGACTCGCGGAAGATGGTGCGTACGGTCCCGGGGAATAAGGATAGCCATACCCCCTTCCGTAACCGTAGTTGGGGCGGTAATAGCCACGGTTATAGTAACGCGGAGTCACGCGGTAGACATACAGATCGGGCCGGAAGTAGTAGAGGCCTTTTGGGGGAGGAAAGAAGTATCCGCCCCGGAGTTGCATGAAATCCGACCCTCCAGCCGCGAGTTGAATCATGAAAAGAAACACAAAGCCAGGAATCAGTAAGCGAAGCATAAGCCTGCTACTTAAGATGTACGATTCTCTCGTAGAGTTCAACAGTTTTTGGTCAAGAACGCTTTTTATTTTGCTGTGGAGGAGAAGCCTGTCACGTTGGAGGCTAGCAGTTTGGTGACAACCTGGAAGGTTGTCTTACGGTAAGACAAGCATCCTTGCTTGTCATTACGGAAGGTCATCCTGCTTTCCTAGCCGCAGAACCAGCTATAGCGGTTCCAATCCTCACTCGCCTGACACCAGCACGAGGTCCCGGTCGCCGAGAGGCTGGACCGGGCGGTTGTTGTGATGGAGATGCGAAGTGAGGGATTCCATCTGCTCTGGCGAGAACTGGCGTTTTTCGGCGATCACGATCCACTGCACGCTCTCGGAGCACGGTGGCGTGGTGAGCGAACCCCGGTAGCGGTAGTAACGCTCCGCCACTGACTGAAGCTCGTTGACGTCGAGTTCCAAGCCCTCGAGGTGACGCTCGTCACCGGGGCTCGACGGCAACGCCGCGATGACCGGATCCCAGAACTTGTTGTGCACGCCCTCCTCGACCAGCACCCCGAGGACCGCCAGGTTGCCGGCCGTGGACTTGTGGACGAAGTGGATCTCGAGCGGCGCGTACTCGCCGTCGATCGTGTGCTCGGACGGGGCGTGGAAGTGGTACTGGACGAGCTCGTAGTGCTCGCCGTCGAGATCGAGCGCCGAGGTCACGTCAGTGGTCACCTGGATGGTGTGGCCGTTGTCGACGAGGTCTATGGCCCGGGTCCGTTGCTCGGGCGTCAGCACCCCTTCGCCGAACTTCGGTTTCAGAGCTGAGCCTTCGACCACCGTCGCCCCCATCAGGTTGATCGGCGACTGCTCGGTCCCCTCCCCGCACAGAGCGAAGTCGGGACTCAGATCCGCCCAGTGCATGGGGCCGACCTCCCCTTCATATCCCCAGTGCACCTCACCACCTTGTTTGGCAGGTTCCACCTCAGCCACCCGCTCAGCTGGAGGGGCAGATCCTTTACCTTGGTCCATCTGGGCACACTGAGAAGTCCCGAGAACTAACAAAGTCGCAGCAGTACAGATCAGTGTTTTCATAATTCTTCCTTCAGAAATTCTAAACCGTCTATCCAAGATTGTCCCAGCCTTCTTGCTGGATTCTGACACGCCATTCGGCTCTACTTCACGACAAACCGGCCAATGGAGAAGCCGATCATAGAGCCGGTTACTGCATCCGAGACGAAATGGTTTCCAGAGGTCACTCTCACAAACGTTATCAGCCCGGCAATCGGATAAGCCACCCAGCGAACCCACTTCTTGTCGGAGAAGTGTTTTGCACTGTATGCGGCAATAGCCCACGAAATCGCCGCGTGGCCGGATGGGAATGAGTTTCCCCCTTCCCAAAACCCATAGGGATCTCCAGTGTGTGGCCGTGCTCTTAAGGTAGCTTTCTTCACCAGAACTGTGACAATTAATGCGTTAAGCGCCGCTTCTGTTGCCTTCCAGCCGTAGACGGCCAATTCCTTGTTGTCAGTGATGTAACCCAGCGCGACAAACGAGAGTGGGTAGGCTGTCAGAATGATGTCAGCAGCCCGAGAGGCAAAGACCTTGTTGAAATCTTCAAAGCTCTCATTCTCTCTGAGCGATCGCGATACCTCCACATCCAGCGCGAAGCTGGCTCCCGCCACGTCCAGCATGATGAATGGAGTAGGGGAGTCCCATGTTGTTTTCTTGAACGGGGCTGTCCAGATCTTCTTCTGGTCTTTCCAAAGATCTGGAAAAAAGCACCTGGGGCAGGGTTCTTCCTGCTGCTTCTCAGCAAGGACACTTCCGCTGAAACAGTGCAGCAGGACGAGGATGGTTAAAGCGGTTCTACCATTCCTCAAACTTCACGATCCTGAAGAATCATAATCTCCTCAGCATCTCGCCTCACCTTCTCTACAAACTCTGGGGGGCTTAGGGGGCGTGCATGGGGAGCTGAACGGAGAACCAGCCGAGAAGGAAACTCAAGAGTCTCACTGTACACCGTCAAGACGACACCTTCATCTTCAGCTTCTCGAACAGACGTATCCCACTGTTCTTTGATCCATGGAGCAAGCTGTTTGTCGAAGAAGATTTCGATCTTTCTGTCTCCGGTGGACAGATCAAAGTCCGCCTTGAAGCGTCCCAGCTCAAAGTCTTCGGGTTCAGGGAAGTTCTCTTGTAGGCGTGTAGCCGAGAGGATTCTCTCGAACTTAAAAGTCCTCAGATCGTTTCTCAACTCACAGTACCCAGTCAAATACCAGTAGCCCAGCTTTTTCATCAAGAAATATGGCCGGACTTTCCGCTCCGTCGTCTCATTGCGCATGAGTGAGAAGTACTCAATCTCGAGCTTAAATCGATTTTCGATCGAGTCTCTAATCAGGCTGAATCGATCTCCGATCAGATGAGTGTCTCGCTCGAGGAGAATCCGATTCTCCAGCTGACTAGACTGGTCAACCGATGACGAGATCGCTCTGCCTATCTTCCCCTTAAGCGATCCGACTCCATCCGGATCAACTTCGGCGTCAAGTAACTCCAGTGACATCAGTAGGGCAACTGCTTCTGGCCTGGTGAATCGGATCGGCCGATTCAGACTTTGATCGAACTCAATGAGAACCTGTTGGTTCTCCACGTAGATGTCGATGTAGTCATCCGGCTTGAAAGGAGGTTTACCGATGAGGCTGATGAATTCAAGTTCCTTGAGAAGCTGCCGCGGACGCATTCCGACCCGCCGAGCCAAGTCTTCAACCAGTATGCCCTGGTTCTGAGAGACGTAGCTCAAAATGAACAAAATACGGTTGATCCGGCCAGTGACGTTCATGTCAGGCTTTCCAGTACGTCGCGAATGTGACTCCGTATATTGGGTGGTTCCAGTACTCGAACATCGGTCTTCTGTGACAAGATCCAGGAAACAAGCCCGGATCGGTTCGTGACATTGAGTTCAAATACACCGTTCTCGATCACTGTGGCATTTATGAGCTGTGGCAGCAACTCATTCAACCTGTGCCCGGAGACCTGAATCCTTACACTGACCGGTTCGTGGAGACGAAGTTCCCAGGGTTGTTGATTCTGATAACGCTGCAAAGAAAAATCATCCGGGATTTCGTAGTCTGGAGTTCCCGGTCGGCGCAGATTCACTTCCAGGTGTTCGATCCGATTCACCACGAAGGTTCGCAAATCTTGTCGGAGATGATCCCATCCCACAAGTGTCCATTTGCCTCGACGAAGAATCAGGCCGTAAGGGTTGACTTTGCGCTCTGTCGTTTCGCCCGTTGAAAAAGCGTGATATCGGATTGCCACAGTTTTGCGCCGGTCCAGTGAATCTTGAATCTTGTTGATTAAAGAAGACTGCGAGGCAATTGATTTTGGAGTTGAATAAGTAATGGACATCTCATCGGGAGGTGGATCAATCTGGTTCTGTAAACTAGTGATCTTGTCCAAAGCCGATTCCAGTTGATGGCGATAAGGAAATGTTGCGTCACCCATCACGGCACCCGCCGCCAGCATCAGGAGAGAAAACTCTTTTGGTGAGAACTTGATCTCCGGCAGAAAAAGTTTCTCCTTTCGGATCAGGTAACCCTCCTTCTGGCCCTCCGCTCCACCCTGATAGTCAATAGGAATCCCAAGAGAGATGAGTTCGGCTTTATCGCGCTCGAACTTACGTTGGTTCGATTCCTCTACCCCTTTTGCGTAGTCCTCGGGGAAATGGTTCTTGATTTTACGCCACGAAACAGGTTCCTTCGCGTTCAGGAGATAAGTTATTAAATCGAGAAGACGTTCCGTGCGGTTCATTGGTCGTAAGTTTATGGGAAAGGACTTCGGCGAATCAACCAGATTTGACCGGTTTAGGTCAACCACTGAGTCAGGTGCTCTGCCGGAAGCACCTATCGTTGGAAAAGTTCGTAAAATAGAATCTTCATTTTTAGCAAAGGTACTCTGGCATTTGCTTGAGATGGATGCGGAAATGGGTAAAATGATGTTAGGTCGTTAAGACTGCAGGATGCTTTGCTTGTCGTTAGACCTGGTTCCTGTGGATTGAGGAATAGAAGGAGAGCTGAATGACATTCATTATTACTGAGCCTTGCATTGATACTAAGGATACTGCTTGCGTTGATTCTTGCCCCGTGGATTGTATCCATCCCCGGAGCGACGAACCGGAATTCGAGGATGCTGTTCAGCTTTATATCGATCCCGAAGAATGTATCGATTGCGGGGCCTGCGTTCCGGAGTGCCCCGTGGAAGCTATTTTTCCGGATGACGAAGTTCCCGAGAAGTGGGAGAAATACACCGCGATCAATGCGGACTACTTCCAGAAGTAAGTGAGTCTTCCTGGCTGGGAAGAGATGTGTTCACTCTCTGAGCCGGACTCTGTTCCCGGGAATCCTCCTGTGTGACAGGCTTCCACAAGATTTCCAGACAGGCTGCACACCCTTTCCACGGTGGAAGAACAGGTTTTCCAGCGCTTTTTCAGATACGGATCGTAGCCGTGACCCCTTGGTGTTCCTGGTGTCTTGCTGGTTAGACCCAACTCCCAGCCAGTTTCCGGTCCCCAGCACCTGGCATGTCAGCTCTCAACCTTCTTGAGGTTGAGATCCTTCATCTTCTGCTGAAGACTTTGACGGTGTATTCCGATCGCCGTCGCTGTGTGAGTAATGTTGTAATTGTGGTCCGAGAGCTTAACGAGAAGATACTTCCTTTCGAAAGTATTTCGGGCCGTTCTCAAGTCCATTTCGAGCAGCGGTGCAATGCCCATCCCTGAGGTATCGATCCCGGTTTCAGGATCAAAATAGCGGATCTCTTCTGGAAGGTCTGTTTCATGGATCTCGCTTTTGCCGGCCAGCACAATGAGACGCTCCATCAGGTTGCGGAGCTGGCGAAC
>JAUWTT010000079.1 GCA_030614585.1 Acidobacteriota bacterium | reverse complement strand
CGATCTTGGATTCAGCTCAATCGTCCTTTTCACATGATTGAAGGCATACGGATAGTTTCTAAGCTCGCGCCAGGTCTTGGCCAAGGCGAGTTGAATATCGGTGTCATCTGGAAGCTGTACGGCCAGCGCTTTATAGTGCTCAAGAGCAGTGATATAGGCCCCTCTGGCAAAACACAGCTCCGCAAGCTTTTCTCGAGCCTCACGATCGTCAGGATTCTCGCGCAACCGACCCTTCAGGATTGCCATCTCAGCTCCGGAAGACCCCATTCTTCCAAACGTATCAGAGTACTCAGCACCAGTAACCCTTGAAACACTTCGAACCGTTTTCGAAAGTTGTTCCGGAGAAGTCTCTTCGTAGGCAGACTTGGTTTTAGATTTCAACTGTGGGTTCTGGACAGCCACTTGTTTCTGCGTACATCCCGAAAGCGAGATCGTAACTATCAGCAGAAGGTTAAGAAAAGCTCTTTTATTCTTCATCTTATCTATCCCCCTGGTCCTCGACCGAGAGCTTCAAAAATGTTTCGAACAATCAAGACAATCGCTGGGCCCAAAATAACGGCGAATACGGCTGGAAAGATAAAGAGGACCAGCGGTGGCACCATCTTTACTCCCATTTTCGCAGCCATTTCCTCAGCGCGCTGTCTCCTCTTCACACGGAGGTCTTCAGCAAAGATACGTAGACTGTCGGCAATGCTCGTACCGAAACGATCAGACTGGATAAGGACTGCCGTCAACCCTCTCAAGTCGTCAACTCCCGTTCGACCGGCAAGGTTGCGCAGAGCTTCCGACCGACTCCGCCCAGCCGTCACCTCAAGGCCATAAAGCCTCAATTCCCCACTCAAGTCCGGGTAACTGGTTCGGATCTCTTTGCCGACTCGCTGAATGGTCTGATCCAATCCTAACCCTGCTTCCACGCATACCACGGACAAATCCATGAAATCGGGAAGTCCCATCTGGATTCGCCACTTCCGCTGACTGACCCTTCGCCGCAACCACAGATCCGGGATGAGAGCCCCCAGCAGAATCGAAAGGACAATGTACAGTAACGGGTTCTGATAGAGGTGTTTCGTGTAAACAAACAAGAGTAGGAACAGTCCGATCAGAATCACCCTCACTCCGTAAAGCAGATACACTGCATCCTTACGCCGGATGCCGGCCTGTAGCATTCGCCGTTCCTCGGAGGACAGATCCTGTGGTGACCGGGGAACCATCTGTCCAATCTTTCGCAGAAACTCTTCAGACTTCTTAACGAACTGCTGAGGGCCGGCGCCCGAGGGGCGTTCGGTACTCCCAGTATCCGTGCGAACTCGCTCTTCAACTCTAGGACCACGACGACTGATCAGAAGAAAGATGAGGAAGACTGCTAAAGACAGCGCAGCAAAAACTAGAATGACGAGGAGCAATTCATTCACGGCTATTAACTCCTAGACCTTAAGGGTTGTGATTTTCTTGAGGACGAGAAAACCGATTATCTGAAGGATGACTGCGCCAACAAGCATCTTCTGACCAAGCGGATCTGTAAAGAGCGGCATCAGGTATTGTCGATTGAACAGAATAAACAGGAGGGCCAGAAAAGGAGGTACGGCGGTCAGAATAACAAGGGAAATCCGCCCCTCCGCTGTGTAGACTCTGACCTGGCGCAAGAGCTTGAAACGCTCTCGCACCACAGCCGACAGGTTCTCCAGTATTTCTGCGAGATTTCCACCTGTTTCTCGCTGAATTTGAAGAGCGGAAACGAAAATGTGCACATCTGGTAACGGGACTCTGACCCCCATATTTGTGAGGGCGTCCCGAAGCGGCAAACCCAGATTCTGCTGCTCGTAGGTCGCGCGGAATTCCCCGGCAACCGGTTCCGGCATTTCATCAGCGATGAGTCTGAGTGCCGAGGTAAAAGCGTACCCAGCCCTGACAGCTCGCGTAAGCATCTCCAACGCATCTGGAAACTGCGCCTCAAAGTCCCAGAACCGACGGTGCCGCTTGTATCCGACAACGATGCCCGGAATCGAAGCGAAGCAAACCGCCAGCACCACGGAGAAGATCCATAACTGAAAAATCACACAGATCAGATAGGTAAAAACCGCCAAACCGAACGAAATCCCGAGGAGGGTCATGACGGTAATTTCCATTCCGGATTGAGCGATATACAGCTGCAACTTTCTCAGGGACTTCATCTGAACCAGAATCCGGTCCAGTGCTGGACTACTGCTCATTGTGCGGTCGCGCACAATCTGCAGTTCGGCCTCGCCCAGATCATATTCAGCAGTCTGCTGTATAGCAGCTAGCCTGCGACGCATCTGGCGCCCGGAGGCGGGAGCAATGAAGGCAACGTACAGGCCGGCAAAAAGAAGGATGGCTACGGCGAGAAAAATCGCAGCTGTCAGGAGTTCGATACTCATAATTAACCGATCTCTGGCCAGTAGTCTTCGGAAAGAAACGTATCTGGAGGCAATTCGATACCAGCCGCAAAGAGCTTCTCCGAAAATTTTGGTTGGACTCCCGTTGACGTGAAACTACCCTTAACCTTTCGGTTCTCATCAAAACCCTGCCGCTTGAAAACGAACAGGTCCTGCATGGTAACCACGGGACCTTCCATCCCAGTAATTTCGGAGATATGGGTCAGCTTTCGAGTACCATCGCTTAACCTGGAAATCTGAACGACGACATCCATCGCAGAAGCGATCTGCTGGCGAATCGCCTTATCAGGCAAGTTCAGCCCAGCCATCGAGACCATCGTCTCCAATCGGCTTAAAGCATCGCGGGGCGTGTTCGCGTGTATCGTTGTCAAGGAGCCCTCATGACCGGTGTTCATCGCCTGGAGCATGTCCATGGCCTCTTCACTCCGGACCTCCCCGACGATGATTCTATCCGGCCTCATTCTGAGAGCATTCACCACCAACTGACGCTGCTTGATCGATCCCTTCCCTTCGATGTTGGGAGGCCGGGTCTCAAGCCGCACCACATGATCCTGTTTCAACTGGAGTTCAGCAGCATCTTCTATAGTGATTATTCGCTCCGAACTAGGAATCGAGGCTGACAGGACATTCAGGAGAGTTGTCTTCCCAGCTCCGGTCCCACCCGAAATGAGAACGTTGAGCCTTCCCTCCACAACCGCCTGCAACACCTGCATCATCTGAGCTGTCATGGTTCCATTGTCGAGCAGGTCCTGAGCTTTTAGAGGATCCACTCCAAACCGCCGAATCGAAAGGACCGGCCCAACCAGGGACAGCGGCGGGATAATCGCATTGACACGGGATCCGTCCTGCAGCCGCGCATCGACCATGGGGGAAGATTCGTCCACCCTCCTTCCGACACGAGAGACTATCCTGTCTATAATCCGTTTCAAATGATCGTCGTCATTGAAGCGCACGGTTGTCTTCTCGAGGATACCGTGGCGCTCAACGTACACCATGCCGTGGCCATTGACCAGGATATCCGAAATCGACGGGTCGTCCAGCAGCGGTTCAAGGGGTCCCAGTCCGAACAACTCGTGCAAAATCTCGTCGACCAGCTTCTCCCGTTCGGAGAAGCTAAGAGGTGTGTCTTCACGCTTGAGGGTCTTCTGAATCAGTCCACGGGTCTCACGTAACGCCGTCTCCCGGTTGACACGATCCAGATTATCAAGATCGATTTCCTCCAAGATCGTCTTATGGAGTTCAGTCTTGATCCGCATGTATTGGTCATTTGCCGAGTGCTCTTCAATTCCCTGCATATTTTACCAATCGTTCTTAAGAAGAGAAAAAGTCAAATAAGCCCTTCTTGGACTGCTTGAACTCCATCCCGGTTAACCTCTCAGTAAACTCCCTGAAACTACCTGCAAGGCCGGAATGGTTCATTGTCACCAGAGGCTTCCCCGCATTGATGGCATCAATGGAAGCTCGGTAATCATTAGGCAAGCACCAAAAGATCTCTCGCCCGAGAGTCTTCTCGATGTCTCTTCTAGTGATCTCGTCCTTCTTGTGGCTGCGGTTCAAAACGACCTTGGCTTTGTCACCGGCTCCATGAGAGTCCATGAGTTCCAGCAGGCGAAGCGTGCGCCACAGGGCGGGTATCTCGGGAGTCAAAACCACGACAATCGATTCACTGACCTCAGAGAGTAACCGGAGCAACTGCTCATCACTTGCACTGGAGGCATCCACAATGGTGTGAGAGTAAGCCTGACGGAATACACTCAGAATCTTCGAAACCGTGTCGATCGGAAAAGACGGACCCATCCCGAATTCCCCGGGTCCGGCCAATACAGAAACCTCTCCTGACTGGCTCACAAAAGTGTCCAGAAGGACGGGGTCAAGACGGCCAACCGACTTCACAGCGTCGGCCAGAGTATATTTCGGCTTCAGATTCAGATAGGCTGTGATGTCCCCGAGCGGGTAAATCAAGTCTACCAGCGCCACGTGAGCCATCGGGAACCCGGCGGTACCCGACGCAAGATTGATCGCCACCGAAGTTGAGCCCGCTCCTCCCTTTGCCGAGGTCACACTGAGAACCTTACCTGGCTCAGCCTGGTCGGACTTGTTCTCAGCCATGAAACGATCCAGGGCCTCTGCCAACGCAGCTCGGTCGAGAGGTTTCGTAAGGAACTCACGTGCTCCGGCCCGAACAGTTTCAATGATGAGTTCCGGGTCCGTCTTTTCAGAGACGGCAAAGATCCAGGAACCGGGCAGCAACTGGTGCACCAATCGAACAGCTAACGCCAGGTCTTCGGCATTTGCGGTTTCCACGAGAGCGATCTGAGGAGCCGCTGATCGCAAGCGCCCCTGCTGAGCAGACTCCTTAAATCCATCGGCCACGAGGGATTCGACAACGCGCACCCCTCTCGGAAGGTTGTTGGCGATTGCGTCCTTCGCCTCTGACGAAGGCGCTATTATAGCGATCTTAATCATCTCCTATTTAACCTCTTAACGAGAGCCCCACAAAAGGGGACCATATTCTCGAATACTCTCCAGTTACGTTAATCACAAACGTCAAGTTCCTCAAAACGACCACCTGGTAGATCCGTATTTTGCTTCGAGTTACTCCCCGCCACTTCCCGAATCAGGCGCGGTCTCCTCAGGAACTCCGACGGGCAGCCATTCTTCGGGAAACACGACGTCGTCAGGAAAGTCATCGGCAGTCATGGTACTCACTAACTGCGGCGTCACAGTGACCAAAAGCTCAGCATTGTTCTTGTCAATTGACTTACTCCTGAAGAGATTGCCGATAAAGGGAATATCCCCCAGGAGAGGTATCTTTGAGGCGACCTGAATCAACCGCTGGTCAATCAGACCGGCGATCGCAAAACTCTGACCATTCGCGAGTACCAACTCAGTCTCAGCCCGCCGTGTGCTAATGGCAGGCACGACAAATCCTGAGACCGTGAGGGCATTGGAGTAATCCAACGCACTGACCTCTGGAGCCACCTTTAAACGGATGCGCTCGTTGTCCAGGATCTCAGGCGTGAAATTGAGGCGCACGCCAAACTCCCTAAACTGGATGGTCACAGACGAGAAATTCGTCCCTCCCTGTACAACGGGGAAAGGAAACTCACCACCCGCCAAAAAGCTTGCTTCAGTCCCATCCAAAGCCATTATATTCGGCTCAGCAAGTAACTGGGCAACATTGCTCTGCTCGAGTGCTCTCAGAACCATGCCCAGATCGAGGTCTGGGCGAAAGATAAAAAGGTTTAACAGGTCAGAAACAGTGGCCGCTCCGCCAGTTGAATCGACAGCACTTACGGCGGAAAATTGCCGGGTGGAGACAACTCCGATGGTATTACCGAACCCGGTGCTAAAGAAGTTCACACCATACTCCTTGAGTAAAGCCCGATCCACTTCAGCCATACGCACCTTCAGCATGACGACTTCGTGTTTTTCTTCGACCCCCAGTAGATTGACCACGCTGGGCGCAACGGTAGTCGACAAAGCCTCGGCCTGGGTGAGGCTGGCCTCAGAATCGACCATTCCCGTCAGCACTACGGAGTCACCGCTCTGCCTGACCTGGATGGGCTCATCCGGCAGAATCTTACTGAGCATCTCCCTGAGTGACAAAAGATCCAGCTCCACCTTCAGGTCAAATGACTGAGCCTGATCCTCTTCATTCCAAAGCATGAATGTCACCACTCCCGGGCTCTGACCATGGATGAGAACTTGTCGGTCCGAAATAATAATGGCAGAAGCAATCTTGGGATCCGTGACGGAGACCCGCTTCAGCGGCTCCGGTGAATTAATGACCAGCGATTTCCCCCACAAAACACGGAGATGCCCCCCCTGCCGAGGAGCCTGAACCGCTGCGGCGCCCGAGGCCAGAGCCGTCTCTAAAGCAGCCTGAGCGGGAGTGGAACTCGCCTCCACAGGTCCGGGGACCAGCACGAGGCAAATCAGGACACCAAGGAATAAGCCAAGCAACCCTCGCAAATAATTCATTTCGGCTCTCCTTCTGACTTTTCAAACTTTATGATCTCGCGGTTTGTACCTTGAATAACCTCCACCTCAACGATCTTTGGGGCTGGAGGCGGGGGCGGTGGAGGTGGCGGAGCTTTCACTCATCTCACCACTCGTTTCTTCCCCTGCGACGGCTCGACAACTGGAGGCGGCATCGCGTCAGTGCTCGAGCCAATGTAAAGCGATGCTCTTCGGAACGGGGCCGGATCGGCCTGTTCCAAATCAAGCGGGTTCCTCAGCGCCAAGCGTATCTGGCCGTCAAGCGAGGCCAAAGCCACGACCTGCGCCTGCTCTGGGGTCACCAACACCGTAATTACATTGACCTTCTTTGGCTCGCCCTTAGCATTTCTTTCGATGTTCTGCCCGGCAGCTATAACCTCAACGTTTTCCAAAACTACCTTCGAAATGTCAATTCCTCCGGCACCCTCAGCGTTACCCGACAGAATTACATCAACTCGAGAGCCTGGAAGCGCAAATCCAGAGACCCCGACAACGTCATTTACCCTCAGGGACACAGCTCGCATCCCTTCCGGTATAATAGTTGAAAGACCGGCTCCCGCATCCTGGGGAGCAAGTTTCGTTTCGATTACCGGCTCGTTGATCACCATCGGTACGATGACACCCCGGCCGACAACGTCTGCGGTATTCTCAAAGGCACCTTCGATTGGGATCCCCTGGGCCCAGGGTGCAGTCTTTAGATGTGTTTCCTCAAGCAGCGTACCCAGAGGCAGGTTCTCTGCAGCGACGATTATCTGGAGCTGCTGCTCGTCAAGCTCGGGACGCAGCCGAGCGCTCAACTGACGATACACGAACACAGTCAGAATCGCGCTCACAGCCAGTGCCGCAACAGCGAGAAGAAGCATTCTTGCACGGTTCATGTCGTTTTCCCTTCTGCTCTAAACAGAGGACCTTCCCACCAACAGGGCAGGCTAGAAGCTCCCCGGAACAAAGATGCTTTTCCGTGACTATAAACCCTGAAAAGTCTATATCACACGGCTGTCAAAATACCGGAGACTTTCCAACCGCCCTCTCAACTCGCAGGAGAGCCTCAGATCCGGCATGACTACAGCCGATTGCACTATCCTCATTGAAAGGGTCCAGCACCTCGGTGACCGGGTATCCAATGCAAAATGTACTCGACAGTTTGCCTGGAGAAGTCAGCGGCCGCCGCCAGTTTCAGATGAGTGCATTCGAGCCGAACCCTATCCCGGTTGGGCAAGGTTCGGCCCGATATTTCGAACTGAAACTGTCTAGCTCAAGCCGGAAGCGCCAGCCTGCAAGAAGGACGAAATCCCTGAGAACAGGGTCGATAGTGCCGTCTGAATCGCTGGGTTCGCGATGATTACAACAACAGCGACCAGAACCAGCATGATCGCGTACTCGACGATCGTGACACCTTCCTCTGAGGAATTCAGTTTGGTCGACAGCCATTGCTTCATTGATTTAAGTTGTTCCAACATCCTTTTTCTCCTTCCCTTTCTTTACCGTTTGTCAAATCTCGATGCGTTTCACTAAAGCCTAGTCACACACGCGACCTCAAGCTATGCACCTGTTTGGGAAAAGACGGAAGATCTTTGGATCGCCATGGCACGTGGATCAGCACTTCGCAACCAACCACAGGTAACTGAGATTCCATTGAGTTCCAACACTTCGATCATCTCCCCTGATGCCCCCAAAGCCGATTGCCGGCTCTCAGGGACAGGTCCTCTTTTCACGCTATTCTAGCAGAAAAGCATCCAAAAACAGGCCAACTTTTTTCTGCTGACCCAAAGTCTCAAGCTGTACAGGATTTAAGTCTTCGACCTCCTTATACATTTTGACTAACTAAAGATGCACCGATCCTACCGAAGTTGCAGCAAGGCTTAATGTGCACAGAATCACGACTTCTAGTTTTTTTCGAGATTCCTGTCCACAAATACAGAGGGGTCGGACTGTTGAACGAGCGGATAAAACATTGCCCGGGTCTTCTACCCTGTCAATTTCGTTTACAGAAGGCGGTAACTGTAGAGCTGATAAAAAGCCGGCCAAAGTTTCGAAGGGAGGCTAGGCCGGTAAGCGGTAATCGGTAATCGGTGATCGGGAACTGGGATCTGTTATCTGACATCTGGTATCTATCATTCTTTGTCGTGAACTTAATCGAGAACTTTGTCGGAATCCACGTGGACGAATCGACAAGGTTCACGACAAAGCTTGCGACAAAGGGAACCGATCCGGCATCCTCCGTCGCTCTTCGAGCTATGGAGGACAGGCCGGTTATCGGTAATCGGTAATCCGGGTGTCCGGTTAACAGGGTGAGTAGACCGCGTGTTTGCGTGGTGTCCTTGGTGACCTTGGTGATCACCGATAACCGTTCACCGATTACCGGTCTTTGCCGTAAGCCTGGGCAAGAGGCGGACCAGCTTTCAAAGAAGCCAGAGGTCTTGCTTAGAATCGACCTCGCCGGAAAAGGCACCGTGATATGGCTAATGAAAACGCTCCAACTCAATTGAGGCACGGAATCCCGATCAGAAACATCCGCCAGTTCACCATCGACCATCTCTGGCTCTTGCTACCGATTCTTTGCCAGATTATCTTTGGATTCCGCAAGCAGCTAAACCTGCTCGATTTCTGGTGGCACCTCAGAATCGGCGACCTGATACTTGAGACGGGGACCCTCCCCCGAATCGACGAATTCTCCTTTCCGGCGGCCGGGGCCGCCTTTGTTCTTCAGAACTGGCTTGCTGAGGTGCTTTATTCCCTGGTTTACCAACTCGGAGGATTTGAAGCGCTCATCTTCTTCAATACACTGATCTTGACCGCTGCCGTGGTGCTCGTCTACAGCCTCTGTCTGGAGACGACCGGTCGAATTCGACCCGCTGCCCTCTCCATAGTCGTCACCCTGATCGTCCTGCCGGCATTCAGCTCGGTCAGGCCGCAAGTATTCTCCTTCTTCTTCTTCGCTCTGTTCCTGTGGATTCTAGCCAAGTGGTTGAGGGGAAACGATCGCTATCTCTGGTTACTGCCGGTGGCAATGTTGCTTTGGGTCAACTTGCACGGTGCTTTCGTCCTGGGCCTTGGACTAATCTTCCTGTTTCTCGCTTCAGAAACAGTTCGACGGGTGCTCTTGGGAAACCGATCTGATACTCAGGGCTACGCACAGATCAGGAAGCTGTCCGTAGTCTTCAGCTTGACGAGCCTGGCCAGTCTTGCCAACCCCGAGTTTTATCGCGTATACGAGTATGTCCTGAGCGTCGCCCGAGATCCCGGGTCCCAAAAGTACGTAACCGAATGGCAGACCCCTGCAATTACGAGGATTGACGGAATCTCTTGCTTTTTTCTTCCATTGGCCTTAGGTCTGCTGGTGTTGCTTTACACCAGGCATAAGCTCACATTGACCGAGCTTTCACTCTTCTTCGGATTCGCGGTGTTTGGATTAATGTCGCTCAGGAACGGGATCTGGTTCGCTCTCGTGGCTCCCACCGTTGTCGCAGTCGCCATTATCCGCCTTCCGCGCCCCAAACTGGGCGGAACCCTGTTGCAATTCATCACCAGGGACCGGTCCTCCACCCGGAAGCCCTCGGGGCAGAAACCATTACTCAATCTCATAATGGCACTGCTCATGCTTGCTGTCCTGGTAATCAACTCCCCATGGTTGTACCCCAGGATCTATGGAATACCGCTCTGGGATGCAGCAACGCCCACCCAGGCAATGGATTTCATCGACGAGCACGATTTAGAAGGGAATATCTTCCATCCTCAAGCTTACGGTGACTTCCTGATCTGGAGGCTGTGGCCCCAACAGAGATCCTTCATTGATGGCCGCGTCCACATCTTTGGTGAAGATCACGTTGAAGACTACTTGATGACCTTCGTTGACACCTGCTGGGAAGAACGCCTTGCACGACACAGCATTCGATATCTGTTCCTGTCAAAGAGCGAAAACGCTAAAGAACTGAGCCAACAGCTTGTTGAGAAAGCGATGGTTTCTCCAAACTGGCGTCAAATCTACGAAGATGAACTCTCAATCATTTTCGAGAAGGTCGGTGAGTAGGCTGAGCCACAACTGCCTTCCAAAGGCTAACCACCAAGGGCACAAAGCAAAGCCTTGATTCTTGGTGATCTTGGTGTCTTGGTGGTGAAATCGTCTACTATCCTCAGGGTCCGGCATCTGGTATCGATCATTCTTTGTCGTGAACTTAATCGAGAACTTTGTCGGAATCTCGGGTGGACGAATCAACAAGGTTCACGACAAGGCTTACGACGAAGGGAACCGATCCGGCATCCTCCTTCGCTCTTCGAGCTATGGAGGACAGGTCTGGCATCTGGTTCCCGGCATCTAGTAACCGGCATCCTGTACTGGTCTTTGCCGTAAGCCAGGGCAAGAGGCGGACCAGCTTTCAAAGAAGCCAGAGGTCTTGCTTAGAATCGACCTCGCCGGAAAAGGCACCGTGATATGGCTAATGAAAACGCTCCAACTCAATTG
>JAUWTT010000301.1 GCA_030614585.1 Acidobacteriota bacterium | reverse complement strand
GGGAGGGAGCTCCGCGCGGTAGAGGTCCGTCACAGCAGCTATTCAGCGAAGGAGGGAATAGCTACTTGAAGAAGCAGATTCCAAACCTTGACTATATCAAGAAGACGGTCATCCTGGATTGAGGACCCTTGCTCAAGGATCAGTTTGAAGACTGGGCCTACCAGTCGAATCGGCTCACTGGGCGCCTCTGGAGGTGAAAGATGTCCGGATTGTCGATCGCTCTGCTGGTGACCATTCTGCATTTGGAAATACTCAATGCGGAGGTGAAAGATGCCTGCACTGGGTAATCCAGCTACGTCATCACGGTTGACTTTCGGCCCAGAAGATGGTGAAACGTGGGCAGATGATCCGTTTACTTAAATGGATGGGCGGCCTACTCCTGATCCTGGCGACAGCTGTAGCTCTCGTCCAGTTTGCTAGAGATTCCGTCAATCGGTTCAACGGCGACTCGGATGTCTCGAGGAATCTCAAGCCTGCATCCCCAGTAGTTGGAGAGTTCGAGACTGTTACGATCCCCCTGAGCCTGCCTGATGAAGCCAAAGCTCTGGAAATGGTCTTCATCCCGGCCGGAACCTTCCGCATGGGTTCACCGGAGGATGAGGAGGGACGTAGGCCTGACTGGGAATGGTTGCCACATGAAGTCACCATCGGGAAGGGCTTCTTCATCGGCAGGTACGAAGTCACGCAGGCTCAGTGGGAAGCTGTCCTGGGCGAACCGCTTCCGGAATCAAAGTGGATAAAGCGCGGCGTCGATTATCCAGCTGCCAGAATCTCCTGGAATGAGTGTCAGGATTTTGTAGAAGTAATCAATAAGAAGGGGCTTGGGGACTTTCGTTTGCCGACCGAGGCAGAATGGGAATACGTCTGCCGTGCCGGCACCACGGCAGCGTACTCGTTCAAAGACAGTTCTTCGGCAGAAGATTACATGTGGTGGGGTTGGAATGAGGGCCCAGCTGCAAAGGTCGGACTGAAACTGCCTAATCCATGGGGCCTCTACGATATGCACGGGAATGTGGGGGAATGGTGCTCGGACCTCTGGGAAGAGCCGTACCCGAGAGGGCCTACGCAGGATCCCCTGGGACCGGAACCCTATTGGCTGAGTGCTGCGAACTTCATCCCCTGGTATTCCAATCATGTGTATCGAGGCGCTGTGTGCCACGGAAAAGGGCGTTCCGCCACTCGCTGTTATGAACAGGCGTTCGATTACCATTACCGCCTTGGTTTTCGGTTAGTCCGGGACTGAACGGTGATCAGTTATCGGTTATCAGCACCCGGGGAGAAGTTAGAAGTAAGTAGTACCTAGCAAAAAGTCGGTGTTGGGTTTTAAACCCATAGCGTCTTGGCGCCTTCGCGTGAAACGAATCCGCTTTCATGCAAAAACATCTCACGCCAAGACCTGGAGAACGCAATGCGGGAAGTTTGCGAGGAGTTTTGAAATGAAGAAAGAACGGTGTCTGCGATCCGTCCACCTTCCGTTGCTGGCGATCCTGTGTGCCTGGTTCGTCGGCAACTCTACCTCTGCTCAGATAGTCGGTGAGGCTTTACCTCCCTGGAAAGAAGGGATGCTCGACATTCACCAGATCAGTACTGGGAGGGGTAATTCGGCGCTCTTTATCTTGCCGGACGCCACGACGATGCTTGTAGATGCCGGTGCCCTGGGTTCACGCACGATCCGCCATGTAGATCCGCGCCCGAATGACTCTCGTGCTCCCGGTGAATGGATCGCACGCTACATCGAGCACGTCCATCCCGTTCAAGATGCCCCGGTTCTTGATTATGCTCTTCTAACGCATTTTCATGGCGACCATATGGGGAGTGTGGGAGAAACTTCAAAGCTGTCGAGCTCCGGCGGATATGAGCTGAGTGGAATCACTGAGGTGGCGGAGCATGTCCTCATCCAAAAGATCCTCGATCGTGGTTGGCCCGATTATGACTTTCCGTCGCCAATGAACAATCAGACGATGGAGAACTACCGGGTATTCCTTAAGTGGCAGGCCGAACGGAACGGCTCAATCATTCAAAGGTTTCAGCCAGGGCGTAATGACCAGATCGTTTTGATGAACAGCCCTGAGAATTATCCCAGTTTCGAAGTTCGTAACGTCGTTGCGAACGGACAGATATGGACTGGTGTAGGTTCCAACACCCAGGAGCACTTTCCACCCCTTGAAGAGGTTCCCAAGAAAGATCATCCCGGCGAGAATCCATGCAGCATCGGTTTCCGGCTCAGTTACGGCCAGTTCGACTATTTCTCCGGTGGTGACATGGTCGGGATTCCGACTCCTGGAGGCCCTTCCTGGCATGATGTCGAGACCCCCGTCGCGCGAGCGGTAGGCCCCGTTGAGGCGAGTATTCTGAATCATCACGGGTACATCGACTCCCAGAATGCCTTCTTCGTGAGCACACTCCGCCCGCTAATCTGGATCATATCGGTTTGGGACTCCGCTCACCCAACTTCAGCTGTTTACGCACGCCTCCGCTCGACGCGGCTGTATCCCGGGCCCCGTGACATATTTGCTACCAGCATGCACGAAGCGAACAAGGTGGTAATCTCCGGCTTGAAAGATCTCGCCAGCGACCAGGGGCATATTTTGATTCGAGTCACCCCGGGAGGGAGTAGCTTCCACGTCATCATTCTGTCCGATTCCGACGAGAGTCTAAAGATCACAGCAGTGCATGGTCCCTACGAAGCAAGGTAATCGGGGTGGAAGTAGTAAGTAGCGAGTAGTCATCGGCCTGCCCTCCATAGCTCGAAGAGCGAAGGAGGATGATCGGTGATCGGCCTGCCCTCCATAGCTCGAAGAGCGCAGGAGGGTTATCGGGGAACCATATCCGGGGAACGAAAACGGTGGGAAGTAGGTAGTAAGTAGAGGGTAGTGAGGCGTTACCAAGAATCCGAGGCCTTAAGGCTGTGAAACCTTGGTGCCCTTGGTGGTTTGGTGGTGAATCCTCCTAACCGGATAACAGTATGCAACCAATGAAAACTCGAATGGAGCCGCACCTGTTTGTTGTGTTTGGAGGGACCGGTGACCTGATGGGACGCAAGTTGCTCCCTGCACTGTACCGCTTGCGAAAGCAGAACCTTGTTAGCGAACGAATCCAGATTCTCGCAGTAGCCCGCGACAAAGAGATGACCGATGAAAGGTACAGGGCATGGGCCGTCGACCAACTTTCCGGGGCCGGGGCCGAACTAGACATTTCGTCAAGAAGTTGGTGTGGCAACTCTCTCCACTACCAGTCGATCGCCTCGGGATCGGCTGAGGACTATCAGATTCTTCGGGATCGGATTTTCAGTCTGGAAAGGGATAACGAGTTGCCTGAGAATCGCCTGTTCTACCTGGCCCTGCCCCCAAAGGCACTCGAGCAGACCGTCACTGGTCTTGGTGAGTCTGGGTACGCAAACGGAAAAGGATGGACTCGATTGGTTATTGAAAAACCTTTCGGCCGGGACCTGATTTCGGCGGTTCAGCTAAATAATCACCTGCACCGCTACTTTAACGAGACCCAGCTGTACAGGATCGATCACTACTTGGGAAAGGAGACCGTTCAGAACTTGCTGGTGTTCCGTTTTGCCAACCCGATCTTCGAGTCGATTTGGAATCGAGACAGAGTCGAAAGCGTTCATATCACGGTCGCCGAGGAGTTGGGAGTTGGGTCAAGGGCCGGATACTACGACAGTTCCGGCGCCCTACGTGACATGGTTCAGAACCACCTCACCCAGCTCATGTGCCTTACGGCGATGGAAGTGCCGGCGACCCTGGTTGCGGATGCAATTCGGGACGAGAAGGTGAAAGTACTTCGGTCAATCGCACCTATCGCATCTGAAAAAGTAGTGTTTGGCCAGTAGAGCCATTCAGGTGACGCCGAGAACGAAATCCCAGGCTATCTGGATGAACCTGGAATCGCGCTGGATTCGCGGACGGAGACCTTTGCAGCCCTACGTCTCGAGGTAGAGAACTGGCGCTGGCAGGGTGTTCCCTTCTACCTTCGTACCGGAAAACGATTAGAGCGTCGGCTGACTCAAATAACGGTTCGCTTCCGCTGTCCTCCGGTTCAGCTTTTTGGTACGAGTAGAGCCTGCCGGATAAGTTCCAACGAACTCTCGATCACCCTGCAACCAGAGGAAGGATTCGACCTGCATTTTGAAGTCAAGTCTCCTGGGCAGGAAGTTGTAATGCAGACCCAGCGTCTGCATTTTCGCTATGCCGAGGAGTTTGGTCCTCTTCCGGAAGCCTATGAAACGCTCTTGCTCGACATTGCCGTTGGAGACCAGACCCTGTTCGTTAGGGGCGACGAGGTGGAAACCGCCTGGAAGCTGTACGATCCGATCCTGAAAGAGAGGCAGGATATTCACCCGTATCCGGCAGGGACTTCAGGACCGCAAGCGGCCGAGGCTCTCTACCGACAGTAAGACAAGCATCTTGCTTGTCACCCTGAACCTAGGCCAAATTGGGGGAACACCGCTTGAGAAATGTCTTAGTCAGTTCCGATCTCGACGAGCTGTATCAGCGCTGTGCGGATGCTTTGACGAGTTTCGGAGCCGAGTCGATATCCGCAGCGGGACAATTCACACTGGTTCTGTCCGGTGGAAGTACACCGGGCAAACTCTACGAATTACTCACTTCAACCCCCTACCGAGAGCGCTTGGCCTGGGATCGAGTCCATTTGTTTTGGGGAGATGAGAGGTGTGTGCCTCCCGAGCATGCCGAGAGCAACTTCAGACTGGTTCAGGAGGAACTCATCACTCCACTCGGTCTGTCGCAAGAGAACCTGCATCGCATCAAGGGGGAGCTCGAGTCTCCAGAGAAATCCGCTGCGGAGTACGAGGAAGAACTCGCCGACTTCTTCAGACTCCAGGCTGGTGATGTTCCACGTTTTGACTTGATTCTCCTTGGTATGGGCGCAGACGGACATACCGCATCTCTTTTTCCTTCCGACAATTCGTTGCAGGAGTGCGAGCGCCTCGTAGTCGCGACCCGGTCAACCCATGGGGGAGTCAGACGGATAACCCTTACACTCCCGACCATCAACCATGCCCGGCAAGTCTTCTTCTTGATTTCGGGACCTGACAAAGCAGAGACGGTTCGTGAGGTGCTTGAAGGTTCCCGACGGGGTGTTCCACTTCCGGCGCAACTGGTAGAGCCCAGCGACGGCGAATTGCGATTCTATCTGGATCAACCAGCGGCTTCGCACCTTTCGGATTGGCGACCCGGACACGGACTACAGTAACTCGCTTGACTTCAATGAGATAAGCACTCTTGGTGCCCTTTGTGCCTTGGTGGTAAAGATCCCCCAGTTTCTCCGGTCGTTCGACGTTTGTCGTTCGCACTTCGAAAAGCCCCAAGCCTCCTCACGAGCCCAGATAATCTCAATTAGCCTAAATGTCGTCTTCTTGGTGGCACGGATCGGCTTCTTGACCCCTCGTTGTTTGGCCGGTATCCTTTCCCAGCCTACGCAGAGCTCCTTTCCATGATATTGTGAGGGAGCTGTTGGCTTGGGCATAGGTAAACGGAGCACAGGAGCACTAGCTTGAAGATACATTTAGTAAATCCGAGTGATCTCTCATTTGGCATTGGTTTTGTTGCGCCGCGATGGCAGTTTGTTCTGGCTGCTGCCACACCGAGGTCGTATGGCG
>JAUWTT010000628.1 GCA_030614585.1 Acidobacteriota bacterium | reverse complement strand
GAAGGACCGCGGGAAGAGAAGAAGTTGAAGTTCTACCAGGTGCGTGCCCCTTCACCCGTCAGCTTCGGCTTTATGCTCGAGCCTCTGAATCCCCAATTAGCTGAGTACTTTAAGTCACCCAGCGGAAGAGGCTTGCTTGTGAGATCAGTGGATGAGGGGAGTGCTGCCAGCAAGCTGGAGTTTCAGGCGGGAGACGTCATTTTCGAAATCAATGAGATCCGGTTGGGTACGACCAGCGATATCAAAGTGGTCCTGGATTCTGCGCAGGATGGAGTCCTGCTCATCAAGTTCGTTCGCGACGGCGAAATCTGCAAGAAGACAGTTGTCCTTCCCTAACCGGGGAATACTTCGAGAACTCACCACCAAGGACACTAAGGGTCAGGCTTTAGATTTGGAGTGCGGCACCCTAGCTGACGCTTTCTTTTAGGAAGCTGAAGTACACAATCGGCCAAAGCGTCGGCTAGGGCTGCCGCACTCCAAACTTCTGCTTCGTGTCCTGGGTGCCTTGGTGGTAAACATCGAACCTGTTGTAAGCTGTTCCTTTTGCATATGCGCGATATCGTCATCCGTGGGGCTCGGGAACACAATCTACAGAATATCGATTTGAGCATTCCCCGAAATGCCTTGACTGTGATTACTGGACTAAGCGGTTCAGGGAAGTCCAGCCTGGCGTTTGACACCTTGTATGCGGAAGGACAGCGGCGATACATAGAGTCACTTTCCACTTACGCTCGACAGTTTCTCGAGCAGATGGAAAAGCCGGACGTTGATACGGTTGATGGTCTGTCTCCCTCGATCTCAATCGAACAGAAGACAGTAGCTCGGAGTCCTCGTTCAACCGTCGGAACCATAACCGAGATTTACGACTATCTCCGTGTTCTTTTCTCGGCTGTTGGAGTGCCCCATTGTCCCAGTTGTGACAGACTCATTTCGCGACAGTCCGTCGAAACCATCGTCAATCGAATCTCTCGATTCCCTGAAGGTAGCAGGATCACCGTTTTCGCTCCGGTTGTTCGAGAGAGGAAAGGCGAGTTCAGAAAGCTGTTCGAGAAATACCTTCGGGATGGTTACATCCGAGCCAGGATTGACGGATCTGTCGTGGACCTTGAAGACACTCCTGCTCTGGATCGGCGGAAGAATCATACGGTCGAGATCGTAGTCGATCGGCTTGTCAATAGTGTTGAGCCCACCTCCCGGCTCGAGGATTCCGTTCGTCAGGCGATTCGTATGGCCGACGGTTTGGTGGTTGCTTCGGTCCGGGGTGGGGACGAAATCCTCTTCTCTGAACGGATGGCGTGTATTGACTGTGGCGTGGATGTCCCTACTCTGGAGCCCCGGAGTTTTTCCTTTAACAGTAAATTTGGGGCATGTCCTGGGTGTGAAGGATTGGGTGTGAAGCTGCAAGTCAATTTGGAAAGGCTAATCCGGGATTCTTCACAATCCTTCAAGGCCGTCCGGCTAGTCCTTGCGAACAGGGAACTGGAGTTCCTGTTTCGTAAGGCAGGGTCGGCCCTGCTGAATCACTTCGGACTTTCTGAACGAACACGGTTCAGCGAACTCCCGAAGGAGTTTCATTCCGCGCTGCGAGATGGCTTGGCGACGCCGATTCAGTTTGAGTTCGAAGATCATAAGTATCGGAGTCGTTTCGATGGGCTCGGAAAGTGGTTTTCAGAACGCTTGGAATCGACGTCGAGTATGAAACAGAAGCAGAAGCTGCTGAGTTTCATGACAGAAGGTGACTGCGCAGTCTGCGGAGGCAGCCGACTGAGACCTGAAAGTCGTTCGGTGAGGATAAACGGGCTGTCTATCTCCGAGTACTGCCGTGTTCCTTTGAACGAGTGCCGTGCTGCACTCGACCGCATACTTCTGTCTGGAAGAGGGCAACAGGTTGCCGGGCCGGTACTTGAAGAGATTAGACATCGAATCTATTTCCTTCTGAAGGTGGGCCTCGATTACCTCACGCTCGACCGAAAGTCTGCGAGTCTATCTACCGGGGAGGCGCAGAGGGTCCGCCTGGCGACGCAGGCCGGGTCCCAATTGAGAGGCGTCCTCTATGTGCTCGATGAACCGTCTATCGGGCTACACGCGAGGGATACCGGCAACTTGCTGGATGCACTCGGCCAATTACGTGACCTGGGCAACACAGTTGTGGTTGTAGAGCATGATGAAGAGACGATTCGCCGTGCTGATCATGTGGTCGATCTCGGCCCCGGAGCCGGGGTTCACGGTGGGCATGTCGTGGCTGAAGGAGGCCTCGATGAGATCATCGCCTCGCGTGAGTCTCTAACCGGAGCATACCTGGGGGGAAGGAAATCGATACCGCTCCGCGGTGTGACACGACCCGGGAATGGCAAGCGTATAGAGCTGAAAGGAATCAGGCATAACAACCTATTCGACCTGGATGTTGCATTTCCCCTGGCTAACTTCATTGCCGTGACAGGCGTATCCGGGGCAGGGAAGTCGTCTCTTGTGGACGGAGTGCTCTATCGTTCGTTGGCACGACATCTCTATAAGGCGCTTGCGGAACCCGGTTT
>JAUWTT010000384.1 GCA_030614585.1 Acidobacteriota bacterium | reverse complement strand
TGGAAGTCTCGCCTGGCTTCGAAGAGCTCAATGTATAGGCGCTTAGATGCTCCGCGCACTCAGGCGCCGCGCTCTTCACCGACGATCTCCGAGTGATTTGAGTAAAGGGAAGGGATTAACAAGTAGGCGCATCCCGAAACGGAGTTATACGTGGCACTGGAGGCTGTGGCACGGACAACCAGGGAATTCGGGAGCAACGGTAAGGAGTAAATAGAATGAATACAGGAGACTCAATTTGGAACGTCGAGATTTGGGCCGAAGACGAAGATTGTCGCCTTCGGCGAGATGATCGCGCGAGGGAGCGTGTCAAGACAGCACGCGTCGACGCGCGGAATGCTTAAGAAGCTACGCGACTCGTTCTTCGAGACCGGGAAGTCCGTCGGCGCTGGCCAAGGGCGAACGCAACCGCTGTTAGATTCATGCGGTGAATCACTGAATGCAGTGACAACTCCAACGATTTTGGCACCCTCACTTATCATTCGTGGGTTACTCGACAGTTTCATATTTGAAACCCGTAACTGGATGAAATCCGTTGATATCAAGACTAGATCATCAATAGTCCCAGAATATTCCCGCCGAATACTTCCTTCATCGATCGACCGCCTGACAAGTTCGTAAGAGCTTGACACACTCCGCTCCGCCCAAGCGGAAATTCGAAACTCGAAGCTCGAAATTCGAAACAGATCTCAAGCTCGAATATCTAATGACTCAGGAATTCACCACCAAGACACTAAGAGCACCAAGAAACACTGAGATCAATGGGTTTACCTTAGTGTCCTTGGTGTCTTAGTGGTTTGCATTATGCCGGGACCTTAGACCTTCTAATTTCGAGTTTGTTTCGAGCTTGGTCTGTTAGTGTTTGAGCAACAGACCCTCACGCCCTGGGCCCCACACATGACGTCCGTTGGACTACGAGAGGTATTATCTTTATTTTGCGATAGCCTCTGGAATCTTGCGGCTCCGTATGCATAGTTGAGAGCAGATCATAAACAACGCAACAATGAGAGAGTTCATGAGTCTTGAATGTGAAAGAGTCAGGGCCACAGTTCTTGAGGCCGAAGCCAGAATACGGGAGCACATTCTTGAAACTCCGCTGGAGTATTCCTCTTATCTCAGCCAACTGGGAAGCTGTCAGGTCTACCTGAAGCTGGAAAACCAACAGAGAACCAAATCGTTCAAGTTCCGGGGAGCGATGAACAAAGTTCTCTCGATCAGTGAGGAAGCGCGGAGCCAGGGTGTCGTCACAGCCTCAACCGGCAACCATGGGGCCGCGATGGCACATGTGTTCGACAAACTGGACGTAGCGGGAACCATCTTTCTGCCGGACAACGCCGCTCCGGCAAAAGTGGAAACATTACGCCTTATGGGAGCCCACCTCGAGTTCTACGGAAAAGATTGTGTTGAGGCAGAGAATTTGGCACGCAAGACTGCCGAAAAGAGAGGCCTGGTTTTTGTCTCTCCTTATAACGACCCGGAAGTGGTTGGCGGCCAGGGCACGATCGCACTTGAACTCGAAAGGCAGTTGGAACGGTTCGATGCGGTCCTGTCGCCTGTCGGAGGCGGAGGGTTGATTGGAGGAGTGGCAGGCTACCTCAGAAGTGTGAGACCTGAAGTCGCGCAGATCGGTTGCCAACCCATCAACTCGGCCGTCATGTACGAATCAATCAAGGCCGGAAGGCTGCTTGATCTCGAGTCAAAACCTACCATTTCGGACGGCACTGCAGGCGGGATCGAATCCGGTTCCATCACTTTCGAGATCTGCCGAGAGTGTGTGGACGACTTCATCCTTGTTTCAGAAGACGAGATCCGTGCGGCCATAGGATTGCTGATCACCAGGCATTACATGCTTGTGGAGGGAGCAGGGTCACTTTCGACGGCCTGTTTCCTGAAAGACCCAACGCGTTTTGCCGGCAAGACCATTGTGCTTGTCGTCAGCGGAGCCAAAATAAGCCTCGAAACTCTGCGAGAAGTCCTCAGAGAAAGGGACACGCAATGAATGATGTCTTCAGACTGCCGGAAATAGAAGAAAGCCTTTCCAACTTTGATGTTATCGAAATCATCGAGGAAGGCTTTGTCGCTTATTCCCAGGGCAAAGTCGTAGTTCCCCCGGTGGGAGAAATGATCTTCGAATCGCCCCCTGGTGACGCCCATATAAAGTACGGTTTTATCCAGGGTGATGAGTACTTCGTCATCAAGATAGCCACCGGATTCTACGAAAACGCCCGTTTAGGGATTTCCACCAGCAACGGTCTCATGCTCGTCTTCAGCCAGAAGACCGGTCAGCTCGTATGCGCTCTTCTGGACGAGGGCCGCCTTACTGATATCAGGACAGCCGCCGCGGGAGCTGTTGCGGCAAAACACCTGGCTCCGAGCGACGTCGAGCGCATTGGGATTCTGGGTGCAGGAATACAGGGCAGGCTCCAGCTCAAATACCTGGCCTCAGTGACCCCGTGCAAATCCGCCATGGTCTGGGGTATCAACGCTGAAGAACTCGAGGCCTACGCTTTGGAGACGAGACGCCTCGGATACGACGTGAGGACCACTCTTGACGCTCAGGAAGTCCCGGCGTGCTGCAACTTGATTGTCACGGCCACTCCTTCCAAGAACCCGCTGCTTATGGCTGATTGGATCCGGCCCGGCACTCATATCACAGCTATGGGCTCAGACACCCACGACAAGATTGAACTCGATCCACAGATCCTGGCCCAGGCTGACATGGTCGTTGCTGACAGCATCAGCCAGAGCAAAACCCGTGGTGAGATCTTCCGAGCTACCCAAGCGGGAGCCATAGGTGAACAGGATGTCATAGAACTCGGCGCTGTGATCCAGGATCCCTCACTTCGAAGACAGAACGATCAGCAGATCACGGTGGCGGACTTGACGGGCGTAGCGGTTCAGGACATTCAGATATCCAAGGCCGTTTACGAGAGCCTGGTTTCGAAGGGGAGCCGGTAACGAAAAAAGTCGAAATGAACCACAAAGGCACCAAGGTCACCAAGTTTCACGGTTTAAGCTTGGTGCTCTTGGTGGTTTGTCTTACTCGGGCTAGAGGCTTTTCCAGTATTGAGAGAAGGTTGACCGAGCCTTGCTGATGTACTCGCTGGTTTCGGCTTGCTGGGTAACAGCGATGTCGGGTTTGCCTCCGTTGAGGCAGGTCTGGATTGAGGCGAGAACGGATTGCGATAATCCGTCCAGGCTGTAGCCCCCCTCAAGGAGGTACAGAATTCTCCCTTCTGCGGTTTTCCGGGCCACCTCGTTCAGAATTTGCGTCAAACGTACAAAACCTTCCACGCTCACGTCCATCCCTCCCAAAGGATCATCCTCGTGGGCATCGAACCCTGCCGACACCAGAATCAGGTCCGGGGCATACTCCAGGAGAATTGGTGAAACGAGATCAGCGTAGAGCTTCGAGTACAGAAAATCCCCGGATCCGGCTTTGAGTGGAAGATTGATTGTGAATCCTCTTCCCTCCCCTGCTCCCAATTCTTCCCGCAGCCCCGTGCCGGGGTAGAAGGGATGCTGGTGACTCGACACATATAGAACATCGGAGCGGCCGTAGAAAATGTTCTGGGTACCGTTTCCATGATGGACATCAAAATCGACGACTGCGACCCGCTTCGCCACTCCGAGATTTATGGCCGACTGAGCTGCGATCGCAACATTATTGAAGAGGCAGAAGCCCATTGCCCTATCGCGCTCAGCGTGGTGCCCCGGGGGACGTCCAAGTACGAAACCGCTGTCGAGTTCACCTGCCTCCAGCAGTTCAACGAGTTCAATAGCGCTACCAGCCATTAACAGCGCCGTTTCGTAGGAGTTCGCTCCGGTGAAAGTGTCCGAGTCCAAGGCTTGCGGTCCCTGCCCCGCAGTCGCCATGATGCGTCGCAAGTGCTCTTCACTGTGCACAGCCAGAATGGCGCTCTCATCGGCTGCCCTGGCAGCAACCCAGGTAACATCCTGGCGGTTTCTCATTGGGGCCAGTGTCTCCAGCAACACCTGAATCCGTTCAGTCTTCTCGGGATGTCCCGATGGGACCGCGTGGTCCAGAAAGACCTCGTCCAAAACAATTCCATATCTCATGACAATATCTTACCGCCTGGGGAATGATTCGGCACCCACTGGATTTACCCAACGAGACCGACGGAGCGCGACCGCAAACAGGAGCATGAAGACCATTACGATGTGTAAGGATGATCAGCAACTAATCGGCTCAGCCCCACCCCTCACCACCGGTGTCCGTCGCACTCAAGTAGGATCAACGCCATTGCGTAGGCTAGCCCAATCGAATCTCGTAAAATAATTGGAAGTAGTTGTTTTCGATCGGGAAGAGGTTTAACTTTCAAACTTAATAATAATTGAAGCCCTGGTTCAATCTAGGAAGATCGAATTCAGGAGACTACCCTCGAAAGGAGTAATCGATGGCGAAGAAAGAGCCAAAACCACTTTCTGATCGCAATACAAAGAAGGAAATCCTCGAGTCGTATCATGAACTATTGGAGGAGTTTAAGAAACAAGGGGAGCAAACTCTCGACCCCCAAAAGGTGATTCAAGCAATCAAGGAAGATGAGGCTGAAAAAGTTGTGGACGAACTGACCACAGAAACTGTGATCGAGCAGATTAGCAGCCTCAAATCAGAAATCAGCACCTTATTGGGCAAACTGGCGGATCTGACGGAGGCCGGGGTTAGTAAATATGCCGCAATTCAGTTGGCTATTGAAGCCAAGGAACGTGAACTGCGGGAGGTATATGGAGTCGAGAAGGAGGCTGGAAGCCTGGCAGTCCTCATCGAAG
>JAUWTT010000343.1 GCA_030614585.1 Acidobacteriota bacterium | reverse complement strand
TGGTGACCTTGGTGTCTTGGTAGTAAATTCACGAATCATCCCGGCTCACCATCTTCCCCTTGGCCCGGGTTCGTAAAGGAGTCCTCATTCTCAGCTCTTTATACTCTGAAGGCAGTTCGTCAGAAGTCGCGACCTTTGCAGTGAAGAGTCCCCTGAAGACCCATGGGAAGCTGTGTTTGGCGTACTTCTTCAAAACGTCAGGTGTTATAGCCCCTGAGCGAACAACAATCGGGGCACCAATCTGCCATTTTCCCAAGAAGAGATAGCGCACAAGGATGTACTTTGGATCTTTGGCCACCGAGCATTGAATGCTATCACAATCCTGTTACAGCAGCCCTTCCAACCCAACCTATTTGATTTTCGATTGTCGATTTTCGTGCTTCGTGCTTCGTGCTTTCCCCTTAGGGGATCGGCCTGTGTGGAGTCCAGGGGGCTCCGGCGGATTCCAAATCTCCTTCCAGCCTACCCACCTTAGCCTCGACTTTCTTGAGGTCTCGCTGCACTGATGCAAATTCGTCCTTCGCGAACTCAAAGGTGCGGCGGTTTGTCTCGGTCGGCCCGTACGTCGAACCCCAATGCCCTCGGACAATTCGAGTCAATCGGCGGATAATACCGGGCAAGGCCGGCTCACTCAACTTCCGCCTGGCTGAATCGCCTCCCAGTTGATCGCTGAGCTGCGAAAGTCGAACAGAGATGGCACGGATGTCTTGAAGACGATCAGCACCCATACCCGGAGTCTGCAGGATCGCTTCTCTCATATACCTGAGACGGTCCTTCAACTCACCAATTCGCTTATCAGCACCCTGGGCAAGTCGGAGCAGATTCGCTGTTTCTTGCTGAAAGCTCAGGACTTCATCTCGATCGGCAATGGGCAGAGTCGAGCCCTCCAGCGGCACCACCTCAAAAGACTGCGCTTCCCCGAGTGCAATCTGTTTCCCGTTGACCAGTTTGGATGCGCTCACCGTGTATCGGCCCGGAAGGGCGAGAGGCCCCGGTGTGGGGCGATCCCACGGAGCCACGAAACCTCCCTGATCGAGCTTGATAGGCTCAAATGAGGGATAGCGGAGATCCCAAGCCACTCGGTGGAATCCTTTCTCCGTCGGGCCGGTGATTCTCCGAACCACGTTATTGTCCTTATCTCTAATTGTGAACAGGATCTCAGGCTTTCCCTCCCGCGACTCGTCACGGAGGGTCTGATACCCCGGGAAGGGCACATCGCCGTCTTCACTCCGAATCTGCTTCTCGCGTTCACGGCGCATCTCGCTTCCAGTCTTCAGTTCCTCTGCCAGGTAATATGTGAAGATCGCGCCAAAGGGCGGATTTGGGGCTGTGAAGTAGGCCGCGCCCTGGTTCGCTTTCTCACCCCAGCCAAGAGGAGTCTGAGGAATGTAGAGGAGAGTCTCTTTCACCGGAAAAAGATGCAGTTCACTTTCCAGCATCGACTCGGTCACTCCACGCAAAGGCGAATAATCGTCAAGGATGAAGAAGCTTCGGCCAAATGATCCACCCACCAGGTCACTTTCACGTCGTTGAATCTCGAGATCGCGGAACGAGATAGTGGGAACTCCCCCGGTCAGCTTGATCCAGTGCCGGCCTCCGTCAACCGTGAAGAAGATCCCGAGCTCGGTACCGGCAAACAGCAGGTCACGGTTGACATGGTCCTGGACAATTGACCAGACAAGGTGCCGGTCGGGAAGGTCTCCACTGATCGCGGTCCAAGTCTGTCCACAGTCCGAGCTCTTCAACAGATAAGGGCTGTAATCTGCCGCTTTGTGATTGTCCACGGCGACAAACACTACGTCGGGATCTGTCGCGGAGGCTTTGATCTCATTGACATAAAAGAGGTCGGGAACACCCGGAAGAGAGTCGATCTTCCGCCAGGAGTTCCCACCATCTTCGGTGATCTGGATCAGTCCGTCGTCAGTCCCCACGTATATCAGCCCCTCTACAAGCGGCGACTCGGATATGCTCGTAGTGGAGTTATAAATAGACATAGCACCGTGGTCGTACAGCGCGTCAACACTCCACACGCGCCCCTGGACTTCGAGTTCATAGCGATTCTGGTTTCGCGTCAGATCTTCACTGATCGGTGTCCAGGAATCGCCTCGATCATCACTCCTCCAAACTCGTTGAGATCCGAAATAGAGCCGTGTATGTGAGTGGGGACTGATCAGAATCGGCGAATCCCAGTTATAGCGTTCGGGCGGATCGTCAGGACCGGGCTGGGGCATGATGTCCAACCGTTCACCGGTTTGCTTGTCGATTCTGTGCAACTCCCCTATCTGGGACTCCGAGTAGACGATATTGGGATCTTCCGGATCGATTTGACAACCGTGGCCGTCTCCCCCCAGCGTAATAATCCAATCCTGGTTCCGAATCCCATGAATGTTGAGCGTGCGGGACGGCCCAAGTTGTGTGGCGTTGTCTTGAGTCCCTCCGATCACGTTGTAAAAAGGAAGATCGTTATCGAGCGCGATTTTGTAGAATTGAGTCAGGGGTAGATTCCCCACGAATTTCCAATTCTTCCCGTGATCCCAGGTTTCGTAGAGGCCCCCATCGCTCCCTGCCAGTAAGTAGTCCGGATCCTGGAGGCTGAAAGCGAGGGCATGATTATCGGAATGCTTTGCCGGCTCTCCGAGCTGAGTGAAGGATTCTCCTCCATCTTCCGTAATATGCATCCAAACATCCATCTGATAGACGCGATCCAGCTTGTGGGGTGAAGCAAAAATTTCCTGGTAGTAATGGGCGCCTGTTCCGCCGCTGGTGTAGTCGCTCCGCTTCTCCCAACTTTCTCCCGAATCGGTTGAGCGGTAGAATCCCTTTTCCTCAGGGCCGGCTTCGATTGTGGCGTATACGTGGCTGGTGTCCACTGGAGAAACGGCCAGTCCTATCCGCCCCATGTCCCCCTCTGGAAGGCCTTTTTCGATCCGCCGCCAACTGTCGCCGCCGTCTGCCGTTTTGTAGATGCCCGACTCCGGCCCCCCACCCAGGAACAGCGGAACATTTCGCCGCCGCTGGTAGGCGGCAGCGTAGATTACATCGGGGTTTCCAGGATCGAATTCCAGATCCGCAAACCCCGTTTCCGAACTAACAGCAAGTATCTGGCTCCAGCTCTCCCCAGCGTCGGTACTCCTGTAAACGCCCCGTTCTCCCCCTGACTTCCAGAGGGGGCCTTCAGCAGCCACAAACACTACATTAGAATCGCGGGGATCGATTAGGATCTTCCCTATGTGCTCTGAAGTCTCCAGCCCCATCCGGGTCCAGGTTTCACCCCCGTTAAGGCTCTTGTAAACGCCATCGCCATAACCCACATGCCGGCCACTGACGTTCTCACCCGTACCGACCCAGACAACCTCCGGATTCTCTGAATCAATGGCGACACAGCCAATCGAATAGGAGCTCTCCTCATCGAAAACGGGTTTCCAGGTATTGCCGGCGTTAGTCGTCTTCCAAACGCCTCCCGATCCCACGGCGACGTACCAGGTGCCTTGGTCTTTCGGATGAATTGCGATATCTGCAATTCGCCCTGACATCAGAGCAGGTCCTATATTCCTAAACTCCAAGCCCTTGAAGGTTTTTGAAGTCATCCTGGAATCGTCATCGGCCGTTGTCGAGGCCGAAACCGATACCGTGATTGAAGCCAGCAGTAGGAGAACACAGCAGAACGATAATCTTCTCATCGGTAGTTTCCTCATCTCTCACTCACCATTTGCCATTTAGTCGGACCTCAGTTCTTGTTTCCAAACCGAAGGGGACCGCCGAGAGAAAGGAAGTCGGCGGGTATTGATCTAGCCTTTTTGTTGCTTTAGGCATATGGACTTTTGTTCAGGATCCGTTCTAAGTCCGGGTCACAAGTCATTCTTCCCACGGGAGACGACCTGTCTCGTGTATCACCGGCCCTGTACCTTGTCAACACGATTCCACGTCGCAGTCCTTGCAAACAACCCGCCACTTTGACTATCCTTGCGTCAAAGATTCACACCAATTGCATCGGCTGCCCAAAAGTAGAAATGTCCAAGAGTAGATAATCGTGACTAGAGTCGGCCAAACCATCTCGCACTACACGATCACCGGCGAGCTCGGAAGGGGCGGGATGGGCCTTATTTATGAAGCAAAAGACACCAGGCTCGACCGGTCAGTGGCCTTAAAATTCCTGCCAGACGAGCTCCTTCGGAGCACCGCGGCAAAAGATCGGTTCCAAAGGGAGGCACGAGCGGCATCGGCCCTGAGCCACCCAAACATCTGTGTCGTACACGATATAGGTGAACACGAAGGGGATCCCTTCATGGTCATGGAACGGCTCGAAGGGAGTACTTTGGATGAGAAGATTCGTAGCTCCTCACTCGACACTAAGGAGTTGATTGACACTTCAATCCAGATCGCGAAGGGATTGGAGGCCGCTCATTCGAGGGGAATTATCCACAGAGATATCAAACCAACCAACATCTTTGTGACACACGATGGGTTCGTCAAGATCCTCGATTTCGGGTTGGCGAAACTGGCTAAGAACCAAGACGTCGCTCCCGAAGATCGCCCTACTGAACTCACGGGAGCCGGCGCTCTACTCGGCACGGTCAAATACCTATCACCCGAACAAGCACTGAATCGTCCTGTTGATCAACGAAGCGATCTGTTTTCACTCGGGTTGGTCTTTTACCAAATGGCCACCGGTGAGCACCCGTTCGAAGAAGATAATTCAGTGGGCACCATCAATGCTCTGATCAACAAGGAACCACCACCGATAGGGCAGAAGACCGGAAGGGTTCCATCTGGCTTCGTCAAAATCGTCAACCGTCTGTTGGCCAAGGACCCTGATGAACGCTATCAGAACGCTTCGGAGTTATTGGAAGACTTGGAGGCCATTTCCTCGGGTGGAACGATCGCAGGACCTCGACTCACCGAACGCTTCAATCCCCGAATCCTCCTTCCTGTTCTCACTGTCGTCACGATCCTGGCGTTCTTATCGGCCCCGTGGTGGAATTCTCCTCCACCTTCTTCACAGCCTACGCTGAACCGGCTGGCTCTTTTGCCCCTGTCTTATAAGGGGCCGCCTGATAGAAGTAATGTAGCCACAATGCTTCCCGCACTCCTGTTCGAGTCGCTTCGCTCGAACAGTGGTCTGGAAGTTGTTTCATTCGACACGAGCCGCAGCTATGCTCCTGAAGAGGAGTATGCCCTCGTAGCGACAGAGTTGAGTGCAGATTGGGTTCTAAAGGGCAGTCTTGA
>JAUWTT010000552.1 GCA_030614585.1 Acidobacteriota bacterium | reverse complement strand
CACCAAAGTATGGTCAGTGAAGGATGGGCAGCGGTTCGACATCCACTATTTCTGTTCAGTCTGCAATATAAAGGCCCCTGTCGGAGGCCTGTGCTGGTGCTGTCAGCAGGACTTCGAACTGCGCGAGCAACCCATAGATTAACCTTTCTGATTTGAACTACCAAGACACCAAGAGCACCAAGTGTTCAAATCCACTTGGGTCGGCATTCTTGGTGGCCGTGGTGTCTTGGTGGTGAATCCGGAGAACCTACAGCTAAGAGCCCTTTTTCAAGCTGCTGAAGAGGAGCTCTGCAGGATGGACCGCTCGCCGGCCTGTTAAGTGGCGAATCTGCGACCTGCAGCTGAATCCCGGTATTACAATTGCCGTGTCAGGACTCGAACTGCAGACGGCTGGAAGCAGATGATGGGCACCGATCTTCTCCGAGAGATCGTAGTGAATCTTTTCATATCCGAATGAGCCTGCCATCCCACAGCAACCGGCAGGCACTTCTTCCACTGCCGTAACCTGGGACAGAATCCGCACTGAGGTTTCACTGCCCGTGAGTGCCTTTTGCTGGCAATGGCCGTGGAACAGGATTCCCTCGGGGCCGGCCCAGTTGAGTTGGTCGAAACGGGCCTTAATCTGCTCCTGAGAAAGAAGTTCTTCAAGAGTGAACACCCGATCCGCTACAGCGCGTGCACCCTCCCTGTCGTCAACAAGGTCGAGGTAGTCATCCTTCAGCGTTGAGTAACAGCTGGGCTCAAGGACGACGATGGGGGCTTCTGGGTGGAATGTTTTCAGACGGGAGACGAGCTCGTTTCCCTGGACCTTAGCTCTGCTGAGGAGTCCTGCGGATATCAGTGGACGTCCACAACACCCTAAGTCCGCTAACTTCACCCGCAATCCGAGAGCCTGAAAAAGCATCAGCGCAGCTACTCCGACGCCGGGTTCATAGAAGTTGGAAAACGTGTCCCCGAACAGGACTATTTCGGGTTTCGTCTGATCCGTGGAAGTGGCTTCAAAGTTCCTCTCATACCACTGACTCAGTGTTCCTACGGCAAACTCTGGAAGCGAGCGACGGCGGTCAAAACCCGCCACCAACTCGAGACCCACGCGGAACGGCCAACTGCCCGTGACCAGGTTTGCCAACCTGGGCATCCGGCTGGCAAATTCGGCGGATGATCGGGTAGCGGCTACGAGCCGCTTTCCAATCGGGACTCCGTGCCGTGCATGAAAGTGGGTCAGAAACTCAGCCTTCATTTTGGCCATATCAACACTGGACGGACATTCTGATTTACAGGCTTTGCATTCGAGGCACAGGTCCAGGACTTCATGGACACGCTTGTCGGTGAACCCGTCAGGACCAAGGTCACCTGCTATGGCAGACCGCAGAGCATTGGCACGGCCCCGCGTAGAGTGTTCTTCGTCCCGAGTGGCGATATAGGATGGACACATGATTCCGGTCAGCGTCTTGCGGCACTGGCCGACACCTGTGCACATCTCGAGGGCCAGATCGAAGCCTCCTTCCGATTCGAATCGGTAGTAGGTCTCAGGAAAGTGGGTCTCGTAACCAGGATGAATCCGAAGATTCTCGGTTGGAGAAGGGGAGTCGAGAATTTTCCCCGGATTCATCAGACCTGCCGGGTCAAAAGCCTGCTTGACCTGCTTGAAGGCGCCGTAAATTTGATCACCGAAGAACTCCGGGATCTTGTAGCTTCTTACCAGGCCGTCGCCATGCTCTCCACTCCAGGAGCCACCGTAGGCGAGCACCAGTTGAAAGACTTCCTCGGAGATGGAACGAAGAATGTCCACATCCTCGGCCTGTTTCAGGTTAAGAAGCGGGCGAATGTGAATAACCCCGACACTGGCGTGAGCATAAAGTGCCATGCTGCGGTTCTTTGAAGCACAGATCTTCTGAACCTTTTCTACATACTCCGCCAAATGTTCGACCGGGACACAGGAGTCTTCGATAAAGGGCAACGGTTTAAAATCACCCTTGATTCCGAGCATGACGCCCAGCGTATTCTTCCGGACCTGCCAAACAATCTGTTGAGCGGCTGGTTCCCAAGTTTCATAGCAGTGGAAAGTCCGGGCCTGAACACTCGGATCCGCCTTCATTGCTTCGAATCGAGAGCGTAGAGCCGCACGATCACTGTCGCTGAATTCAACTATCAAAACAGCATCAGGTGTTCCATGAACAAACTGACTACAAAGAGCTGATACAGTGGGATTATCTCTCGCTAATTCAAGTCCGTAACGATCGAGTACTTCGACTGCCGACGGGTCATACTGAAGAATGCTTTGAACCGATCGGATCGCTTCGAGAAGATTGTCGAAATGGAGGACAGCCAACACTGTATGCGGGGGTATCGGAACCAGATTCACTTTAGCCTCGGTGACCAGGCCCAGGGTACTCTCCGACCCGACCATCAGTTTTGCCAGATTGAACTGATCCCGGTCGAGTAGTTCGTCAAGGTTGTAACCGCTGACCCTCCGCATCACCTTCGGGAACCGTTTGACTATCTCATCCCGGTTCTCATCGACGATTGCCGAAATCGCAGCGTAAAGAGAGCCCTCACGGCCTCCGGAAGCACATTTCTGTTCAAGTTCCGAGCGACTCAAGTTATGAAATTGGAGGTCTTCACCGGAGGGAAGAACGACCGAAAGTTCGAGGACATGATCGACGGTTTTGCCGTATTTGACCGATCGGACTCCGGAAGAGTTATTCCCGAGCATCCCGCCCACATTTGCGCGGCTGGCAGTCGCAACGTCAGGGGCGAAGAAGAGCCCATAGGGTTTGAGGTAAGCGTTCAGGTTATCGAGGACAATGCCTGGCTGAACGCGGGCCCAGTGTTCCTCTTCGTTTACCTCCAGAACCTGATTCATGTACTTGGAAAAATCGAGCACTAACCCTGAAGTGACGGTCTGCCCCGCCAGGCTGGTGCCACCACCCCGTCCTATCAATGGAACCTGATGCCGAGTCGCGATCTTAACCGCATTTATCACGTCCTCCCGGTCTCGGGGGACCACCACCGCGCCGGGCTTGATCTGGTATAGACTTGCGTCGGTGCTGTAGAGCAACCGCGATACCTCGTCAAACAGCGTTTCGCCTTTGAGAGCAGCAGCAAGCTCAGACTGAAAAGTTGAAGGGTTCGGTTTGCTCATCAAAGAGAAATCTACCATGCAAATGGCTAGAGGCGTACCCCTTTCGTGAAGAGAACGACGAACGACAAGCCATCTTCGATTTTCGAATGTTGAATTTTGAACGACGAACGGGCAGTTCCTTTTTCTTTCTTTGCGACCTGGCGTGAGGAAGATTCGTTTCACGCAAAGACGCCAAGTTCGCCAAGGGTTAAGAGGACGTCGGCATAGTGGATGTCGAAAGAACCAGTACTCCCTCTGCGTTCTTTGCGGCTTGGCGTGAGGAAGATT
>JAUWTT010000476.1 GCA_030614585.1 Acidobacteriota bacterium | reverse complement strand
TGAAGAAGATAGAGTCGTTCTTAGAGTTGGCGATAACGGGTGCGGCATAACCCCAGAAAAGGTCACGGAGTTGCTGACGGACAGAGAAACCCTGGACGGTGAACTACACTCTCTCGGGTTCGTTTTTGTAAGACAGACTGTCGCTGATTTCAAAGGTGCCCTGACCATCGAAAGCGATCCCGACAAGGGAACTACTGTGGTTATCAGCCTACCGTTCCTGCCGGATGGAAAGCCCAGCCAGATACAGCCATCAGGGCACGATGTCGACCCGTTCCTGGAAGAAACCGGCGTTCCTTACGAGGAGAACCCGGACGGGCCCGTTTCCATTGTCCCCAAGATTCCGACAACAGAAACTCCTCGGCCAGAAACAGCTGCTCTGAAACCTGCTGAGGATGGTGGTTGGGGTGAGACAATCTATATCGACTATACTTCTTCAGAAGCCGAATTTCCGGGAGCCATATTTGCCATCGGTGTCACCGCGGACGAGGAGGTCGACTTCTTTGCCCACCAACCGTATGAACGGTACTGGAACATCACGCACGAAGATCTCTCACCGATGTTCTTCGAAGCGACAGTCCGCGGCCGTTTGGAAGAGGACGACAACAGAGAACCGGTGCTGATTCTAAAGGCACCGCAAAACTTTGGAGAATATTTTGAATTCAGGAGCGTCCCGGAACAGGAGAGGAGCCCCGATAGATTCGTCGAAATGGTTCACGACGAATACATTCGAATCGCCCGAAAGCTTGTCGCCACCGGCCTGGCTCCAGAGATGGACGTCTTTGTGACCGGGGTGCCAAAATTTTTCCCGTCAAACCCTGCCCTTTCGGAGTCGGGACCTTTTCCTTTGCGGCTTCTCGCCGAGCAGTCATTGTTGACAGAGGCATCCTGAGAATCTGTCCGTAACTCTGAAAGAAACCCCAAATTCCTCACCGGCTAGCTACTGCATCGACAATCATACGGAGCCGCGGAAGGAAGATGACCTTCCAGGTCGTCACAGCGGAGCCGATTCCCATTAGGACAAGCTGGAAGCTTATCTTCCGCCCAAACCGTCTGTTGCATTACGGACCCCGGAAGGAAGATGGCCTTCCAGGCTGTCCCTTTGTCGGAGCGAATTTGAAGCCGATTCCACGGTGACAAGCAGGATGCTTATCTTCCGCTTCGCTACGCCTCCTGGCGGTAAAGTCGGCTAGCGTACCCTCAGCGTTCTATTGACCGAGCATGGGAAAGAGCCGGCGAACCTCATCCTCAGAGGGCTGGCGGCCATACTCGGCAATTTCAAAAGCCTCTGCATAAACAGCCTGTTCGGCCTTTTCAGAACCGTACCACTTCTCCAGAGATTTCCTGATTTCCGGAGTAATGTTGGGTCTGCCACGCCAGTTCACAAACCACTCCCGTCGCTGCGCGGGATCCTTCGGAACCTCGTCGAGGCGGCGATCGACCCAGGGCAGCCATTCAAAGTACTGAGACTCGTGCGCCATCATTCCGTAGATCTTTTGATCAAAAACGTCGTCTATGATCACCGCGATGTCTGGTTGGAAAGGATAGGGGCGCTTAAAACGGTCACGCATGTAGAGAAAGACCGGGTTCTTGTCCAGCGCCGGCGTATCGGATACCGAGTTGGGGACAACGACCATGTATGCAGCGTCCATCACCAGAATTCCGGCATAGCGGTGGTCCGGATGGTAATCGTTGGGACGTAGTCCCACCACCACATCGGCGTTCCATTTGCGAATCTCGCGAATGACCTGTTTTCTGATATGGAGCGAAGGAACCAATTCTGCGTCGTGGTTGTCCAGGGTCTTGTACTCGGCAATGCCGTAGCGACGTGCGGCTTCTTCGGACTCGGCGCGCCGGCGCTGAGCCAGCCTTGCTCCGCCAGTCTCGAAGTGACCGGCATCGCCGTTGGTGATCGATACAAATTTAACCTTGTGGCCCATCTTCGCCCATTGGATAGCAGTCCCACTCATCCGACTGTCGGCATCGTCCGGATGGGCAAACACGGCGATGATTCGAAGGGGCTCGTCTTGAGCCGAGGCTACTTGTCCGCCGCAGAAGAGGGCAAAGATTAACGCAAACAGGATCTTTCTCATTTCAGTCTCTCCGGTTTTTCTATTGGGTTTGTGCTCTTGTACATTCCAGAAGGACCCGATCTCCGGGTCTTCATCTCACTCGATGGTAAGTTCGTTTCACAGCGGAATCAAGAGACGCAAGGCAGCGACTCGATTTCTGAGCAAGAACCCAAGACTCTCTTCGTCTTTGCGTTCTTGGCATGAAACGAATTGATCTCACGCAAAGCCCGCCAAGTTTGCAAAGGATTTGGAGGATGGAATTCTCCTTTCGAATGGATCCCCCCCCTACTCATCGTCAGACCGTTGCGTCTCGTAGGCTGGCTACTGGTTACTCAGCCTTAACTCTGGGTCCATAGATCGGAGCGGTCCTGCCTGTCTCATACGCACCCAGGTCGGGTCCCGAACCAGAGTGATTCGCGTTGACATTGGGGAGCGATACCCCCGCATCGACTGCAACACCATCAGGTCTCAGACTGAAATCCAGGTTCTCAGCCTGGTAGACGGCTCGGGCATCCTTGCCGGGTTGCTGTAGACTCTCAAAAACATTGAAGTCGACTTCGATGCCATTCTCTTCCTGCCCTGTGCTCTTGCGGAACTCAGCTAGAGTCTCAAAGTACTCGAAGTCCTGCTGGTCAATTTCGTAATCTGTCGACACACCTTCTTTCGGTGACTTCCAAACGTACTGGGGCTGACCGTTACGATTGGGGCGATAGCCGTTGTAGTCAGAGGTCGAATAGGATGTCGCGTTGGGAAATCGGGAGATCGATCTGCCAGGCGTATCTGTCCCCAGGAACAGGTTGTTCCGAAAATGAGTATTCGAGAAGCTCGAGGGGTTGCCGTTCTCGGCAATGATCGTGTTGTGGTAAACCAAAAGTCCTGCGGGCTTCATCTTGAATTTCAGGGCACATCCCCACGGCACATGGTAGAGCACGTTGCGGATGAAATAGGCGGGGCCACCATACACAGGCTGAGCACTCAGACCACACTGTGCTGCATTCACTCCCCGATTGCGCATAATCCTAATATTGTGGACTCCCCCATCAGCTTCGATGAAATCATCGGTCATCAAATGAATGTCGTTGTTGTAGAAGTCAATACTCACAGCTTTGAGTTCCGGTTCGGTTTCCGGTGAACCGTGCGTGCAAACACAGATACCATCGTGGAAGAAGGCGATGTAATTGTGGCAAACGACATGGCCGGCGCCGTAGACTTTGACAGCATAGTAGCTCTTCAGCTGACTGGCGCCATAGATCCCGGGATCGTACCACCCCTGCAGCCTATAGCGGTCGTCTCGCCCGATCATAACGTTGTCGGCGATATAGAAATCCCTTGATCCCGCATACTGAGTGGTGACAGCAATTCCGACATCTTCGATGCGGCAGTTGCGCACGGTAAGCCCCTTACTGCCAATTACATCCTTCAGGCCGGCTAGAAACGTAATATCGCAATTCCTCAGGGTTAGCCCTTCGAAGATGTGATAATCCGCAGCCATTACGTCAAAAAGGCGATAACAACCGTTCCCGTCGAAAATGACCTCGCCATCCCCGGCAGCTCGAATGACGATTGGACGACCAGGAGAACCTTTTGCGGTAAGTACGTAGCTTCCGTGAAAGGGGAGCCCAAGCGGATCCGTGTAAGCAAGTCTGTCGGCCTTGTACAGGCCTGCGTGGACAAGAATGATGTCTCCGGGACCTACACGCCGCTCGCTGACAACCGCCCAATCACCTGTCCCCGAGCCAAAGTAGGCAGCCTTCAGACCCGTGAACGCCGGCTCCAACTTTTCGCCTTTCCAAGCCGGAGGAGACACGTGAAGCTCCCGTCCGCCGGGTGCAGCTTTCGGCTCAGCCCTTGTTCGAACCGTGGCCTGCCTGGTCGAATCTCCTCCCACACCGTCCGGATCCTGCACTTGAAAACGGCACTCATACT